>JAZFTZ010000244.1:0-6281 GCA_036446955.1 Thermodesulfobacteriota bacterium | reverse complement strand
CCAGCGAGACCAGCTCCTCCAGGCAAAGTTCAAACACATATGCCGGTTGCTCTAGCCCCAGCCCGCTGACGATCTCCGGATGGACCTCACCCAGGACACCTAACAGCTGGTCACCGACGAAAAAGCCCGCCCTTCTTTCCTCATTAAGATAGGGCACCTCACCGGCTTGAAACCGGTATTCGGCTATCCCTAATCCCTCCAGCAGATTCTCCATCGCGCCGCGCAAATCATGGAAGTCAAACTTGGGATTGCCCGGGTCCCAAAGCTTAGCTGCGCGCGCGCCGGTGGCAAGGGCTGAAACCATCCATCTCTCTTTGGGAGCGGGTTGGTCGGGCTGAAGCCAGAAGACCTTGCCCAGCTCGAAAAACCTCAAGTCTATCAGGTCGCGATTGACGTTCCGCCGGGCCGACTCTATCAGCCCGGGGATTAAGCTGGGACGCATTACCGATTGCTCCTGAGAGAGAGGATTGCTCACCTCTACCAATTCAAGACCGTCCTTATTGCCGAGGAAAGGGCCGGCCAGCGCCGGGGAGATAAAGCTGTAGTTGATCGCCTCCAAGTACCCCTGGCTGCTAAGCAGTTCCCGGGACCTTTGAAAAACTCGTTCCAGTACATCCCCTCCGCCGGGCAATCCATGCAACCGCAATCGAGCCAACGGAACCCGATTATACCCTATCAGCCGGGCTAACTCTTCGATAAGGTCTATCTCCTCTTTTAAGTCGAAACGATAGCAGGGCACCGTGACCTCGACATCACCACCCTCGGCTTGAGGGGCAAGCCCCAGGCTTTCGAATACCTTCTCCACCTCGGAGGTCGACATATCCAGTCCCAGCACCTGCCTGGCCCGGCTCACCCTGAGCTTCAGCTTCTGCTGCTTGGCGGGCAACGCCCGACAGTCGACCACGCCGGTCAGTACCTTTCCCCCCGCGGCTTGCTGAATCATCCGGCAAGCCAGCTCCAGTGCAGGGACGGTGGCCTCAGGATCAACCCCTCTTTCGAAACGGATGGAGGCCTCGCTGGAAAGCTTCAACCTTTTAGAGGTCCGCCGGATGGATACCGGGTCGAAATGAGCCGCCTCCAGCAGGATGTTGCTGGTCCCGGCGCTGACCTCGGTGTTGTGCCCGCCCATCACACCGGCAACGGCCACTGGTCTTTCCCGGTCGCAAATAACCAGCATCTCCGGGGTAAGTTGCCGCTCTTGGCCGTCCAAGGTAACAAAGGCCAGCTCGCGGCCCGCCCGGCGAACCACGATCTCTCTCCCCTCGAGTAAATCCAGGTCAAAGGCATGCAACGGTTGACCCATTTCTAACATAACGTAGTTGGTAGCGTCCACCAGGTTATTTATGGGGCGAATTCCCGCCGCCTGAAGCCTGGCCTTGACCTTCAAAGGAGAGGGGCCAAGCCGGACATCGGTCATGATCCGGGCCGAATATCTCGGGCAGAGCGAAGGGTCTAAAACCTTGACCCCAACCAACTCCTGGGCGCGGGGAAGGGTCTCGGACAATTTCGTCTCAGGGGAGTTCAGCTTCCCGCCGGTTATAGCCGCCAGCTCTCGAGCCACTCCCAAAACGCTCAGACAATCGGGCCGGTTGGGAGTCACGGTTATATCCAGGATTACATCCCTGAGCTGATAAAACGACAATGGGTCCTCGCCAAGACGCGCCTCCCGCCCGAGGATGATGATCTCCCGGGCCTCCTCAGCCAGGCCCAACTCGGCCTCGGAACAGAGCATGCCCTCGGATAGCACCCCCCTGAACTTGCCTTTCTTTATCCTCAGGCCCTTGGCAAGCCGCGCCCCTGTCAAAGCCAAAATGGCTTTGTCCCCCGCGGTCATGTTCTGGGCCCCGCAAACGACTTGATAATCCCGGGAACCATCGCTGACTTGACACAACCAGAGCCCTTCTTTGGCCGGATGGGGCTTGACAGCCATTATCTGGGCGATGATTACCCCGTTGATCCCCTCAGCCAAAGGCAGGATACCCTCCACCTCAAGGCCGGTCATGGTGAGCGCCTCAGCCAGCTGCTCGGCAGTGAGGTCAAGCTCCACAAACTCCTTTAGCCAATTTAAGCTGATTTTCATAATAAAATCAATGGAATTGCCTTAAAAATCTCAGGTCGTTTTCGAAGAATAATCTTATATCATTAATGCCGAATTTCAACATGGCGATCCTCTCCACCCCCATGCCAAAGGCATAACCGGTGAACACTTCCGGGTCATAACCCAGCATCCTGAACACCTGGGGATGGACCAGCCCCGCGCCCAGGATTTCCAGCCATCCCGTTGACGAGCAGACCCGGCATCCCGAGCCCCGGCAGATGACGCAGCGGATATCAATCTCAGCGCTGGGCTCGGTAAAGGGAAAATAGCTGGGCCTGAATCGGAGCTCAGTGCCTTCTCCAAAAAGCTGGTGAACGAACAGGGTCAACACCCCTTTCAGGTCTGAAAAAGTTACCCCCTGGTCAACCACCAAGCCTTCAACCTGGTGGAACATGGGGGTGTGAGAGAGGTCGGAGTCCCTCCGGTATACTGTTCCCGGACAGATAACTGCCAGCGGCGGCTTACGTTTCTCCATAACCCGCACCTGCACCGGGGAGGTATGGGTGCGCAGCAAGAAATCGTCCTTAAGGTAAAAGGTATCCTGCATATCCCGGGCGGGATGGTCCTTAGGGATGTTCAACGCCTCGAAGTTGTAATGGTCCGTCTCTATTTCCGGCCCGCGGACGATCTCAAAGCCTAACCTGGTAAAGATCAGCTCGATCTCATTGAATATAATGGAGATGGGATGCCTTCTGCCTACCGCTACCCTTCTGCCGGGAAGGGTAATGTCCAAGCGGGGGCCGACAGAGATATCCTTGGTCTTCCCCTCAAGGCAACTAATCTTTTCTTTAAGGAGGTTTTCAATAGCATTCTTAACCTGATTTGCTATCTTTCCAAACCGAGGTCGGTCCTGAGGAGGTATCTTTCCCAGCTGTTTGAGAAGTGAGGTAACCCAGCCTTTACGGCCCAGATAGAGACTGCGCAACCGCTCCAGTTCCAAAATACCAGCCGCGGCCGCGATCTCCTTGCCTGCCTGCTGTTCTAGAGCGAGCAACCTTTGTTCCATTATTGTTCAGCTGGCTGCCCTTGCCTGCTCCACCAATCTTTCAAACCCATGCTCGTCCTCTTGAGCAATGGAAGCAAGTACTTTCCTGTCCAGGTCAACTCCCGCTTTGTTGAGACCATTTATGAACTGGCTGTAGGACATCCCATGCTTTCGGGTCCCGGCGTTGATCCGCACTATCCACAAACGGCGAAAATCTCTTTTTTTCGTCCGTCTATCTCGATAGGCGTACTTCAACGCCTTATCCACCGCCTCAGTGGCAGTGCGATAGAGCCGGCTGCGCGCGCCCCAATAGCCCTTAGCCAGCCTTAAGACCTTCTTGCGTCGCGTCACCGCTCTTGTTCCTCTTTTTACCCTGGGCATGGTTATACTTCCCCTATCTGTATTAAATGTTCGGCAACAGTCTGCCGATCCTCTTCTTATCTACGCTGGAAATAAAATCACCGGCTCTAAGCCGCCGTTTTCGACTCGACGATTTCTTGCCTAATAAGTGACTGGCGCACGCTTTCTTTCGTCGAAGCCGGCCACTAGCGGTTGCTTTGAACCGCTTGGCAGCTCCCCGATGAGTCTTTGCCTTGGGCATACGATCTCTCCTTAATCGAAAAGGGAAAACCTTTTCTGCGAGGGTAACCTTTTATAAAGGGTTTTCCCCAGTTAAGTTTTCGGTGTCAGCACCATCAGCATATTCCTGCCCTCCATCTTAGGCGCCAGCTCCATGTTGGCAATCTCTTCCACTTCAGTATATATTCTCTTGAGCATATTGCGCCCTCGATCCTGATGGGCCATCTCTCTTCCGCGAAACATTACCGAGACCTTGGCCCTATGCCCGCTGGCCAGAAACTGCTTTATGCGCTTGAGCTTAACCTGGTAGTCATGCTCTTCGGTGCGTGGCCTGATTTTAACCTCTTTCATCTGGATAAACGTCTGTTTCTTCTTGGAAGCACTGGCCTTCTTGCTCTGTTCGTACTTGAATTTACCATAATCCATCACCCGGCAAACGGGCGGCTTAGAGCTAGGGGATACCTCCACCAGATCCAGGTCGTAAGTCTGAGCCAGTTTGAGGGCTTCGTCAAGGGACAAGATGCCCGCCTGGTTTCCATCAGGATCGATAACCCTAACCTCCGGGGCCCTTATAGCGTCATTAACATTTGTCCTTTTTATATCTCCCCCCCCAGCTTAAGGTTTGGACTCTGCCTTTATCATGGCGATAAAGTCGCCAAGCGGTTGAGAAGGTAGCAACTTCCCATCTCGGCGCCGCGGCGAAACCTGGCTATTGCTAGCCTCTCTGTTGCCGATCACCAACATATAAGGGACCTTCTCCAACTGAGCCTCCCTTATCTTGTGGCCTATCTTCTCATCTCCGAAATCCTCAGCTACTCTTATATATTCCTCTCTTAGCACCTGATAAACCTGGTTGGCATACTCCAGGCTCTTCTCGCTAACAGTGAGTACTTTTACCTGTACCGGGGCCAACCAGGTGGGAAACGCACCGCCGTAATGCTCTATGAGCACGCCTATAAATCTTTCCAAGGCGCCCAGGATAACCCGGTGAATCATGGCCGGGCGATGGTAGTTGCCGTCGGGCCCCATGTAGGTCAAATCAAAACGCTCCGGCAAAGCAAAATCACACTGAATAGTAGCACATTGCCATTTTCTATTCAAAGCATCTTTTAATTTCAAGTCTATCTTGGGACCGTAAAAGGCCCCCTCTCCCTCATGCACCTGGTAAGGGATGTCTTCCTGCTTGAGCGCGGTCCGTAATGCCTCGGTAGCCCTGTCCCAATCTTCATCCGAGCCGATATGCTGGTCGGGTTTGGTGCTCAACTCGACTTCATAGTCAAACTTGAACAATTTCAATATATCTTCAACAAACTGGATAACACCCCTGATCTCGGCAACCAGTTGTTCGGGCCGACAAAACAAGTGGGCGTCATCCTGGGTGAACTCCCGCACTCGTAAAAGCCCGTGCAGCACCCCGGACTTTTCATAGCGGTGGACCGTGCCCAGCTCGAATAAGCGCATGGGGAGGTCCCGGTAACTGCGGCGTTTGGATTTATAGATGAGTATGTGAGACAGGCAGTTCATCGGTTTCAAGGCGTACTTCTGGCCATCCACCTCGGTGATGTACATCTGTTCCCGGTAATGTTCGTAGTGGCCGGATTTTTTCCACAAGTCCAACTTCAAAAGTTGCGGCCCATAGACCAGCTGATATCCCCTTTTTATGTGCTCTCTTTTTTCCAGGTCCTCCAACAAGGAACGCAATATGGCGCCTTTGGGGTGGTAAATAACCAGCCCCGCGCCCGCCTCTTCCTGGATACTGAACAGTTCCAACTCCTTGCCCAGAACTCTATGGTCTCTGGCCTTGGCCTGTTTCAACCTTTCCAAGTATTCATTCAATGCCTGAGAGGAGAAAAACGCGGTCCCATACACCCGTTGCAGCATGCGGTTTCTTTCGTCTCCTCGCCAGTAGGCACCCGCAACCGATAAGAGCTTGAAGTCTTTTATCCTGCTCGTCCCGGGCAGATGCGGCCCCCGGCAAAGGTCGACGAACTCCCCCTGGCGATATAAGGAAACGGTGGCATCCGTCATCTCATTCAGCAACTCGACCTTGTAATCCTCCCCCAAGCGGTTGAACAGCTCAATAGCCTTCCCCCGGGGAAGCTCCTCTCTTATGAAGGGGAGGTCGCGCGCGATGATCTCCCGCATACGAGCCTCAATCTTCTCCAGATCGGCATCGGTAAAACTCACCTCCCGGTCGAAGTCGTAGTAAAAACCTTCCTCGATGGCCGGGCCGATAGCTATCTTCGTCTCCGGGAAAAGCTCCTTGACCGCCTGGGCCATAACGTGGGAAGTGCTGTGGCGAAGAACCTCAGCACCCTCGGCAGAGTTCGCTAACACCGCTTCCACTACTGTATCTTCTGTTAAGGGATGACTGAGGTCGGCTAACTCCCCTCCCACCCGGGCGGCTACCGCCTCCTTGGTCTCTTCGAACCTAACCAAGGCTTCCCAGGCATTACCAAGACCCTCCACCTCCTTAATGATACCCGAGGGAAGTTTAACTTTTACTTGTGGCATAGACTAACCAACAACCCCATTCTTTTAATATGGTAGGCACGGGCGGGCTCGAACCGCCGGCCTCTACCGTGTCAAGGTAGCGCTCTCCCGCCTGAGCTACGTGCC
>JAZFTZ010000243.1:0-8295 GCA_036446955.1 Thermodesulfobacteriota bacterium | reverse complement strand
GGCATCGACGATGACCCTGTTTTCAACCGCGGTTATCGTTCCATCTTTCTTAATGCCCATCTTGATGTAATGGCGAGTTGGATGTCGGGCCCTGGTGGCGGCAAAGTCTTCTCCCCGGCTATAGGTGATTTTCACCGGCCGGC
This sequence comes from Thermodesulfobacteriota bacterium, assembly GCA_036446955.1. Classification (GTDB taxonomy): domain Bacteria; phylum Desulfobacterota; class JAZFTZ01; order JAZFTZ01; family JAZFTZ01; genus JAZFTZ01. The sequence goes on along the minus strand of JAZFTZ010000243.1, from coordinate 8,152 downwards.
CGGATTTTTTTGCCAGAAAAGCACAGATGGCATCCACCTCGTTCATTCGCGACTTGCTGCCAAATCCTCCCCCCACCTGAGTTTTCATCACCCTTATCTTTTCCCAGGGCATATCCAACACCCGGGCCAGGTCCTTGCGGAGAAAGTGCGGACTTTGCGTGGATGTCCACAAGCGGAGATTGCCGCTGAAATCGAATTTCGCCAGGCAGCAATGGGTCTCCATGCAGCTGTGATAGACCGCGCCGGTGAAGTACTCATCCTCATGAATGACCTCGGCTTGGTCAAACCCTTTATCAATATCCCCCTGAGAATAGTTAGGCTGAGCAGCTATATTGCCTGGCTTGTGATCATGGATTAGCAGGCTATCAGGCTTCATCGCCTGCAAAGGATCGAAGTAGGCGGGCAATTCTTGGTATTCTACCTTGATTAATTGGAGGGCCTGCTCAGCTGTATCCTCATCAATGGCTGCCACCGCGGCGACTTCATCTTCGGTATACCTGATCTTTTTATCAGCCAAGAGTAGCTTGTCAGTGGCCATTTCGCCCTGCATAAGGGACCAGGTTATCTTAGGAGTATCCGCGGCGGTGACAACGGCTTTTACACCGGCAAGCCGCTCGGCCTTTCCAGTATCTATATTTAATAAGCTAGCATGAGGGCGTTCTGCCCTCAGGATTTTTCCGTAGAGCATATGGGGAAGCTTTACGTCGGAGGCGTAGATTGCCTCGCCAATGGCCAGTTCTACTCCATCTACCCGGGGGACCCTTCGGCCCACCACCGAAAAGGATGACATCTGCGATTTTCCTTTGCTGAGCGGAAACCCCTTGGTTTCGGGGGCTCCGAGAAGCGAAGCTTCTTGGGGTGATCTTTCCCGGGGGACGGGCCCCTCTGTGGGGAAAACCTTCTCTGAGTAAGAACCATTTAGAAAGGGTTCTTACTCAGATCCCTTTCCTAAATTTTAAGTTATGTTTTAATTGGCATTCCTTGGCCAATCAAAACCTAGCCCCAAGTTTGGGAGGGGGGTGTGGGGGGGCAACCCTTTACAAAGGGTTGCCCCCCAAGAGGCCTTCGGCTCCGTCCCCAGGTAAACAATTGGATAAATTATACTGTCAGTCCGACTGGCTTCGTTCCAGCTACCAGCCCGGAGGCCGGGAGATGGTAATGTGTGGTGCCACCTCTTCCTCGGTGGGTTCCCATCCTGGTTTGATTTTTTTGCCAAAGGGATGGATCTGGTGGGCATGCAGGCCCTCCTTAATAGGCTTACGGGCCAATTCCTTCTTCAGCTTCTTGGTGGCTTTCAAGTCTATCTCATATTCGCAGGTATCTTCGTCGATCAATTTCGCCACCACTCCATAGAACTTCTTGGCCTCCGCCAGGGTGAGCCATTCGTCCTTGAGGTCTTCCAGGACTAAGTTGGGATCTCTATCTAAGCAATTACCATAACCCCCGCCACCACTAGAGGTGTAATAGATGTCATCGCCCGCCTTGAGGCTGATGCCGGTGGCGTACATGCCCAGGTTCCTCTCGTCCGGCCTCCCTTTATTGGCGATCAAGGCGCAGCCTCCCCCGTTGGTCCCGCCGGAGATCCCGTAGGGCGTGAACACCTCCCGGTCGCCATGGATGGTGAGAGTTACATCGGCGAGCACCTTAAACTCACGGATCAGGGCAAAGCCACCTCGGCGTTTGCCATGGCCGCAACTGTCCGGCCTGGCTTCGTACCGGGTGTAAAGGACCGGGAACCAGCGCTCCTCCAATTCCTGGGGGATGGTACGGGCGTTACAAAACCTCATGAAGATTAGAGATTTCCCGTCCTTGAATACACGGGCGTTCTCTCCCCCCACCGCATAGGTGTATTGGACAAAGGACTGTTTGGTCCTGGGGTTAAATCCACCCATGCAGAGATTGGTAAGGCTCACCGCCGCGGGGTAGACCCTCCAGGGCCTGGTGCTGGCCAGCGCCTGCCCCAGGCAGCCGATGGTAACCGCCTCGATCTTGTCGAAGGCACCGGAGCAATAACCGGTCGTGCCCGCCGGGAACTTGACGTCCACGCAGGTACCTGGTTTGGAGATTATCTTCAAGTTCCGGGTTATGCCTTGGTTGAGAGGGAACAGATGAGGGTAGCAGATCATGAATCCCAGGTAGTTGGCTCCCAACAGCGTGGCCCGGCTGCAACCCCAGGAGGCAATGGGTTGGGGGTCCGATTCAGTCCAGTCAAAGGTAAGCGTTCCCTTCTTTACAGTAAGCACACATTTTACTTTGATGGGAGGCTTATTCGGCGCGAGAACGTCCATATCGCCGAAGTCCTCAAATTCATATACGCCGTCGGGAAGTTCCTTCAGGTCTTCCTTCATTAACCGCTCGGTGTAGTTGAACTGCTCATCCATAGCCAGCCTTACCGTCTTGGGGCCGTATTTGTCAGCCAGTTCCACCATCCGGCGTTCGATCAGGCGGCCGGCTTCAAACTGGGCGGTTAAATCACCCCGGCGTTCCTCCGCTCCCCGGATGTTGAGGGCGATAAAGCTGTAGATGGACTCGATGAGGGTGTCTTTCTCAAACAGCTTGATGGGTGGTATCCTTAACCCCTCGGCGTAACAGCTCTTGGCCTCGGGATTGAATGTCCCCGGCTGCGGCCCTCCGATATCCGGCCAGTGGATAACGGTGCAGGCGAAGGCCAGCAGTTTCCCTTTATGAAAGATGGGCCGGATTAGACGGGTATCGTTCACGTGGGACCCGGTCCGATACGGGTCGCTGAACAGATAGGCGTCTCCAGGAGCCATAGTGGAGGGGGGGATATCCTTGATCAGCTCCTTGATCGATTCTTCAAAGGAACCATAGTGGGCGGCCGCGTCGGTGTGCCCGTGGGCCACCAATTTGCCGTCCTCGGTGAGAATGGCATTGGAGCGGTCTCGGCCCATACCGATAACGGGATGGTAGGCTATTCGTTCTATGGTGGTGGAGGCCTCGTAGGCTGCGGCTACAAAGGCGTTGCGCAACACCTCAAAGGTAATCAGGTCTAGTTTCAATCCAGCCACCGGTTTTTTCTTTTTTTGAGATTGCTTCCTTTTCATTATTCTTATCTCCTTTACGCTTTCACCTTTATAATCAGGTTGCCATAGTCATCAACCCGGGCTTGGCAACCCGGAGGCATAACGGTAGTTGTGTCCGGTTGTTCAACGATGGCTGGCCCCTTGATCACCGCACCAGGGGGCAGGAGGCCTCTATCATAAATGGAGGTCTTGGTGAAACCATGGGCGTCTTCGAAAAACACCTTTCTCTTTTCCTTGAAGGCTTCCTTGACACTCCTTCCGCTCTTACTCAGCTTAGGGAGTTTAGGCTTGGGGAGTTTGCCGAAAGCCACGATTCGAAGGTTGGCGATCTCCATCTCCACTATCCCAGGAGGCAGGGTATATCCGTAGCGAGCCTTCATGGCCTTGAGGAAGTTGGCGGTAATGTACTTCAGGTCCTTCAGCTTTCCCGGTGGGGCCTCCACGGTAAAGTAAGTGCTCTGGGAGAAATATTTCACATCAACAAAGCGCTGGAGAAGCATGTCCTTCTTAGCGATTCCCTCCCTCTTAAGGGTTTCAATGGCCTCGTTCATGATGTCTGCCATCGTCTTGTTCAGGTCAGCAAAGTTGATTTCGCTCTCCCGCTTGTGGATAGATCTGGTGAACTCGTGCTTGACATCCACCCGGATGGCGCCAAAGGCAGAGGCATAGCCCGGCAGGGGCGGGATGATTACCGTGTTCACGCCCAGTTCCCTGGCCAAATCTACGGCATACATGGCGCCGCCGCCGCCGTAGGCTACGATGGCGAAGTCTCTGGGGTCCCAGCCCCGGGCCACGGTCTGAAGCCGTAAGGCCATCATCAGGTTGGAGACCGCCACCTGGTACATATGGTGAGCAGACTCCACCGGATCCCAGCCATAAGAATCGCCGATCTTTTCCTTTAGCGCCTTATGGGAGAGTTCCGGATAGACGGTCATCTCACCGCCCAGGAAATATTCCGGATTGATGCGGCCCAGCACAATCTGGCAGTCGGTATTGGTCGGCTCTTCTCCGCCCATGCCATAGCAGGCCGGGCCTGGCTCCGCGCCCATCGACTGCGGCCCGACATTGAGCATTTTTCCTCTATCCACCCAACCGATGGAGCCCCCTCCCGCGCCGATGTAGATAGTGTCCACCGAGGGGAGGCAGCAGGGAACATTCCACAGGATCTTCCATTCGTGGGTGATGGCTGGCGACCCTCGATAGACCATGGAGACGTTGTTGGTGGTTCCGCCGGTCTCAAAGGCGATAACATTTTCAAATCCAGCCAGGCTTCCTATGTACCCGGCCATCCCCATGGCCCCGGAGACGGGGGAGGAGTGGAAAGTTCGGGCCGGGAACTTGATAGCTTCCTCCATGCCTATGATGCCGCCACCACTTGTGGTGATGAGGATATCCCGGTCGTAGTCCCAGTGGTCCTTCAGTGTTTTTGCCAGCCCACGCAGGTAATTCTTCAGTATCGGGGAGATGTAAGCGTTGAGCACCGTGGTGGTCGTGCGCTCAAACTCCAACATCTCAGGTCGGACCTTGTAAGAGCAACTAATATCGATATCAGGACATTCCTTCATCAATATCTGTTCGGTGCGCTTCTCATGCTTTGTGTTCATGAAGGAGTCCATGTAAACCACGGCGATAGATTCCATGCCCCGCTTTTTAAATTTTCGGGCAGCCGCTCGTACATCGTCTTCATTCATGGGAGTGACCACGTCCCCCCAGGCCCCTATTCGCTCCCTCACGGTGAGCACATCCCTTCGGGGAATAATTAGTTCCGGTGGGTCCCAGTCCAGTTCGAACGCCGAGATTCGCTCCGCCCTGCCTCCACCAAACACGTCTCTGAAACCCTCAGTGGTGAGCAGGCCCGTTTTTACGCCCTTCCTTTCCAGAATGGCATTGGTGGAGACGGTGGCGCCGTGTCGAAAAGAGTAGCACTCCTCCCCGAGAATCCCAGCGCGCTTGAGCCCGTTGATAACGCCGTCGAAATAAGTAGGTGGAGTTGAAGGTACCTTTCCGATGCGTTGTTCACCGGTTTCCAAGTCAATCCCGATTACGTCGGTAAACGTACCGCCGATGTCCGTACCAACGATAAACTTGGGCTTCCCCTTTACCATTTATACCTCCTTATAGCAATAAGTAATATCGCGAAGTAATATCGCGGCTGTATCACTAAGTTCTCCTAAATTTAATCCCCCTCGGTGATTTTGTCAAGCTAGCATTCGGGAGTATTTATCTTATCTTCCTTACGAGATATAGGTGACGCTTTCCAGGGAACGGGCCGAGCTAGTCCTTCCCGGGGGCTAGCGGGTCCAAGGGGATTGGTCCTTAGCATCTTCCCCAGGGGGTCTCTCCTGTGTCTCAAGCGAGATAATAATTGGGTTGACAAACGGGGGACTCGGATAATAAAATGACGGCCGAAAGTCGGGTTTTTTACCGCCCGAGCTATGGTGACGCGCAGTACATTGCCGAGACCGGGTGTGGGTGGGGTTGAATGTCCATCGAAGTGGGGGTATTGTTTTTCATACCGAGGATGTCATAACTTCTTTGGATTAGATGGGGGTCGATATGCCTGAATATCCTGAATACTGGCGAAAAGAGATCGAGACCATGAGCCGCGATAAGCTTAAGGAACTGCAAGAGAAGAAATTTCTCAAGCAACTACGTTATAATTTGACTAATTCCCTGTTTTATCAAGAGAAATTCAAGCAAGCCGGGCTGGAGCTGGGGGATATTAAGTCTCTTGACGACCTTGCCAAGATTCCTTTTACCAGCAAGGATGAGCTACGCAAAAGCCAGGAGGAGGTGCCCCCGCTGGGCAAGCACGCGGCCTGCTCCATGGACAAGATCATCAGGATTCACTCCTCTTCGGGAACCACCGGGACGCCCAGCTATGTGGGGATTACCAGGCGGGATAGGGAAATGTGGACGGATATCGTGGCCCGGGTTCACTGGAGTGAAGGGGTGCGGCCCAATAGCCGGGTGATTCATGGCTTCGGCCTCAGTTTCTTCGTGGGAGGTCTGCCGATCAAGGATGCCATAGAGGAGATCGGCGCGACCTTTATTCCCATCGGCACCGGTGCGTCCGACCGGTTGATAACAACCATTAAGCGGGTGGATGCCGATGTACTATTTTGTACACCCTCTTATTGCCTCTACCTGGCCGAGTATGCCCGCAATCGCATGAAGCAGGACCCCAGGGAGCTGGGAATAAAGCTGATATGTACTGGAGCCGAACCTGGCGGCGGTATTCCCGGAGTGCGCAAACGGATGGAGGAGGAGTGGAACTGCGATGTCAGGGAATCGGTCGGTAACGCCGATGCCGCGCCCACCTTCTTCGCTGAGTGTTATTACAAAACCGGCAACCACGAGGTGGCCCCGGATTACGTGCTTACCGAGCTTATAGACCCGGATTCGGGTGAGGTGCTGGAGTGGGCGGATGATGTCGAGGGCGAGGCGGTTTACACCTTGATTGAGAGGGAGTGCGTGCCCTTGTTGCGTTTTCGAACCCGCGACCGGTTTAAGGTTTGGACTTCTGCTTGCGAATGTGGTCGGACCGGTTACCGGGTTCGATGTATAGGTCGGACCGATGACATGCTGATAGTGCTCGGGGTCAACGTCTTTCCCTCGGCAATCAAGGATGTGGTCTCCAACATGCGGCCGAATTTGACCGGAGATATTCAAATCGTTTTGGACAAGCCGCCACCCAAGGTGGATCCTCCCCTCAAGGTGCAAGTCGAGTACTCCAGCCAAGTGAAGGATCTGGACGCGCTGAAGAAAAAGGCGGAAGCCGTACTGCGGGATAAGCTGGTTGCCCCGATCCAACTGGAGCTAGTGCCGGAGGGGACCCTGCCCCGATTTGAAATGAAGGCGAAACTGATCAAGAAGCTTTATGAGGAATGAACATTCGCCTAGTGCTGGAGGAGAAGGAGCGGAAGTTCCTTTCTCCTAAGGCAAAGCTGAGTTCAGAATCGACCGGCCGGCTTCAGCCGGAAGATCCCTGTGACATCCGGCCGGCCTTCCAGCGCGATAGAGACCGGATTCTTCATAGCAAGGCTTTTCGCCGACTCAAACACAAGACCCAAGTCTTTTTGGCCCCCGAAGGCGACCATTACCGCACCCGTCTTACCCATGCCTTGGAGGTGGCCCAGATTGCCCGCACCCTGGCCAAGGCCCTGAGCCTTAATGAAGATTTGACCGAAGCCATCGCCTTGGGACATGACCTGGGGCATACCCCTTTTGGCCATGCCGGAGAGGCAGTATTCAACGACCTTCTGCCCGGCGGTTTTCACCATTCCCAGCAAAGCCTGAGGGTGGTAGACCAGCTAGAAAAAGGGGGGAAGGGCCTGAATTTGACCCAGGAGGTGAGAGAAGGAATCCTCAAGCACAGCAAAGGCTGTGGCCCGTTGATGACCAAGGAGCAGGAGTTGTTGCCTTCCACTTTGGAGGCACAGGTGGTGCGCTTCGCCGACCTCATGGCTTATGTCAATCACGATACTGACGATGCCATCAGGGCCGAGATTGTTAAAGATTCCGATCTGCCCGCTCAGCTGGTACGGGTGCTGGGTAATTCGGCCTCGGACAGAATAGACCGAATGGTCAGGGATACCCTCGAGGCGACACTGGCCAACGACCTGGAGCGCATAGTTCTATCTGAGCAGGTCTGCTGGGCCATCGAGGAACTGAGGAAATTTCTGTTTGAAAGGGTATACAATTCCCCTCCGGTGCAAATCGACTTTAAGAAATCGGCCAAGATACTGAAAGAGCTTTTTCAATATTTTCTAGCCCGGCCCGAGGAGTTCGCTAAAGAAACCGGTTGGCGGCTCGGCAGGGAAGAGCTAGATCGAGCTGTGGTCGACTTCTTGGCGGGTATGACTGACCAGTTCGCCATAAATATTTATGAGCGAATTTTCCTGCCCAAGCCCTGGGGGGTGTATTAGGCGGTTTCTTGTCGGCGCGCGCTCAGCCGGGCTTAAATTTTGGCACGATCATTGCTTAAGGGTGAGGTAGTCTAGGTCAAGAGAGGAGGCCAACTGGAGGCGGTCAGCGGGATGAACTGGGGGACGGGGCCGCTGGCCTTTTGTGGGGGGAACCCTTTGCAAAGGGTTTTCCCCAGAGAA
>JAZFTZ010000242.1:0-8815 GCA_036446955.1 Thermodesulfobacteriota bacterium | reverse complement strand
GGGAAAGAAGGTTTCCGAGGAGATGAATCGCCAGAAAGAATTGTTCATCTCCGGGGCGAAGAAGAGGGGAATTAAGCAGAGAAAGGCCTCCCGTATCTTTGACCTGATGGCCCACTTCGCCGGCTACGGATTTAATAAGAGCCACAGTGCGGCCTATGCAGTGATTTCCTACCACACCGCTTACCTTAAGGCGCACTATCCCCTGGAGTTCATGGCCGCGCTGCTGTCTTCGGAAATGGATAACAGTGATAAGCTGATGCGATATATCGCCGAATGCCGTCAGAAGGGCCTGGAGGTGCTCCCTCCGGATATTAACGAGAGTGAGCAGGATTTTACCGTGGTGGGCGGCAAGATCAGGTTTGGGTTAGCCGCGGTCAAGAATGTGGGTGTCGGCGCGATTAAGGCTATTTTGGAATCGAGGAAATCAGCCGGGGAATTCTCCTCTGTCTTCGACCTCTGCCAGCGGGTGGATTTGAGGAGAGTCAACCGGCGGGTGGTTGAATCGCTTATCAAGGCCGGGGCGTTTGATTCCCCGAATAAAAACAGAACCAAACTTCTGGCCGGTTTGAAAGAGGCGATGGATAAAGCCCAGGCCAGCCAGCGGGACAGAGAGCAGGGCCAGTTCAGCCTTTTCGCTAGTGTGGAAACCAACGCCCCCTTTGTTGGCCATGAGTCTGATGCCGATGTTGAGACCTCCACAGATACAAATATGGTTTATGAGAAAGAGGTTCTGGGCCTTTATCTGTCTGACCATCCCTTGCGTCCCTATCTGGCTGCGCTGGAGTCTCTGGGTGCCATGCCTATTGAGGATATTGCCGGTAAGCAGGATGGTACCAAGGTTACCCTGGCCGGCATGGTGGGCAACTTGAAGGAGAAGCTCACCAAGAAAGGTCAGCTCATGGCTTTCCTGACCTTGGAGGACTTGACTGGCCAGCTGGAAGTAATCGTATTTAGCGAACTGTTCAAAGAAGTATCCTCCCTGCTCTCCAGTGGCAAACCCCTGGTGGTGCAGGGAGTGCTGGACGTAGCTGAGGAGGGAACGAAAGCAAAGGCGACCAAGATCTGGCAGGTTACTGACCCTGAACCACTCACCGCCTCAGTGCACATTACCTTGTCAGAGGAATCACTGGCCCAGGAGTCGCTGCTGGCTATGAAAGCTATTCTGAAAAAGTGTCCGGGAACCTCTCCGGCTTACCTCCACTTGGTGTTGAAATCGGGAAAAGAGGCATTAATCGCGCTGGAGGAGAGAGTGGCGCCCAGTGAAAGACTGGCTCAGGAGTTGAGGCAGCTTTTGGGGGATGACGCGGTGGCATTTACTCAGCTGGCGGAGAACTAAGTGGAGATACAGTACCTTGACTTTGAGAAGCCGGTGGAAGAGCTGGAGCGAAAGATCACCGAACTGAAAAGTTTTGCGCTGTCCCAGGACCCGGGGGTGAAAAAAGAGATCGACAAGCTCGAGCGCCGGCTTCAGCGAGTCAAAAACGATCTCTATAACAATCTCTCCGCCTGGCAAAAGACCTTACTTTCCCGCCATCTCCAGCGCCCCTATACCCTGGATTATATCGCCTTGATCTTTACCGATTTCACTGAATTTCACGGTGACCGCTGCTTCCGGGAAGATCCCGCCATGGTCGGTGGACCAGCCAGGTTCAAGGGAGAGCCGGTAATGGTTATCGGTCATCAGAAAGGGCGGACCACGCAGGAAAAACTTTTTCGTAATTTCGGCATGCCCCACCCGGAAGGTTACCGAAAGGCGCTAAGATTAATGAAGCTGGCGGAGAGGTTTTCCCGGCCGATCATTACCTTCATTGATACTCCCGGCGCATATCCCGGGGTGGAGGCCGAAGAAAGGGGCCAAGCCGAGGCGATCGCCAGAAACTTGAAGGAGATGGCGTTGCTGAAGGTTCCCCTGGTCTCGGTGGTCATCGGCGAGGGGGGGAGTGGAGGGGCACTGGCCCTGGGAGTGGCCGACCGAGTTCTGATGATGGAGCATACTATTTATTCAGTCATCTCACCCGAGGGCTGTGCCGCCATCCTGTGGCGGGATGCGGGAAAAAGCGCAGTCGCGGCCGAGGCCTTGCGCCTTACCGCTCAAGATGCCTTTGGACTAAAGATGGTGGATGCCTTGATAAAAGAACCCCTGGGTGGAGCCCACCGAGACTACGAGGCCGCGGCCGCGAACCTCGCTCTCTCCTTGAAGGAATCCATGGACACTTTCAGCCAGCTCAGCACCCAAGAGTTGCTGAGTAAGAGGTGGGATAAATTCCGACGTATGGGTGTGTTCAACGCCGACCAGCTGGGCGGGCGTTGATTCCAAAACGCCGATATGCGTCATGTTTTCAGACGTAGGTAATAGCTTGGCTGAACCCTTCCGGGGCCCGGCCTGGGAAAGCTTACCCCCAGGAGCGAAGCTTATGGCGGTTGCTTTTTCACCGATTGGTATTTATAATTAGATTTTAATAAGTTAACCGAGGAGAGGCTGGTTGAGAGATATTGATTCCCTGGCTAAGTTGCGAGAGGGGATAAATGGTATAGATTCTGAAATACTGGCCCTGCTTAGCCAGCGGGCAGAGCTGGCTCTCAAGCTAGGCAGGATCAAGGCTGAGGCCGGTACGCCTGTCTATTCTGCGGAGAGGGAGCGGGCAGTGTTGGGCCGGTTGGCCAAACTCAACCGGGGCCCCTTTCCCGCGGCCGGGCTCAGCGCGGTCTTCACCGAGATCATCTCCGCGTGCCGGGAACTTCAGGCTTCTTTGTCAGTGGCCTACCTTGGCCCGGAGGGTACCTTTACCCAGCTGGCTTCTCTGGCCCATTTCGGGTCTTCGGCAAATTTCCTCTCCCAACCTAGCATCACCCAGGTATTCGCCGAGGTGGAGAAGGGGAATTGCTGTTTTGGGGTCGTGCCGGTGGAGAACTCCACCGAGGGGTCGGTCAGCGATACCATGGATTTGCTGGTCACCTCGGAGCTTATGATTTGTGGAGAGATACTCCAGCAGATAAGCCTGGACCTACTGTCCCGGGCCAGGCGGATATCCTCGATAAAAAAGCTTTATTCCCATTCCCAGGCGTTGGCGCAATGCCGCGGTTGGATAGAGAATAATCTGCCCCATGCCCGGGTGGTGGAGATGGAGAGCACGGCCCAGGCGGCGAAGGCAGCTGGTGAGCAGCCCCAGACCGGGGCCCTGGCCAGCTCTTGGGCCGGGCGACTCTATGGCCTGGCGACGTTGGCCGGCAACATCCAGGACAATGCTTGCAACATTACCCGCTTTCTGGTAGTGGGGAAAAGCTGCCCTTCGCCAAGCGGCGTGGATAAGACTTCGTTGTTTTTCTCTGTACCCGACGAGCCTGGGGTGCTGAAGCGGATGCTGGAACCCTTTTCTCGGCGTCGGATAAATCTGACCAAAATTGAGTCTCGGCCGGTTAAGACCCGGGCCTGGCAGTACTTATTTTTCCTCGATTTGGAAGGGCATGTGAAAGAAAAACAGGTCTCCTCGGCACTTAAGCAGTTGAGCCGAGGTTGCTCATACCTGAAGGTTTTGGGGTCCTACCCCAGGGCGGCCGCGAAGTCGTAAGTTTAGCTTAAGAGGTGGGTAAATGATCATCGTGCTTAAACAGAATGCCGCCGAAGAGCATGTAGATGCTATCGTCAAAAAGATTGAGGGATTCGGCCTGGGCGTCCATTTTGTCCACGGTAAAGAGCGCACCATCATCGGTGCTATCGGCAGCGATGCCATAAACTATCGCGACCATTTTACCTCTATGGCCGGGGTGGAAAACATCGTTCCCATAATGAAGCCGTTCAAGCTGGCCAGTCGCGAGCTCCAACAAGAGAGGAGCCTCGTCCAAGTCGGTGACCAGGTGTTCGGTAGCCCTAATTTTAAGGTTATAGCCGGTCCCTGCTCGGTTGAGAACAGAGAGATGTTGTTGCAGACCGCCCAGGAGGTAAAGGACGCCGGCGCCTCCTTGCTTCGGGGCGGGGCATTCAAACCCCGCACCTCCCCGTACAGCTTCCAGGGGTTGGGAGAGGAAGGGCTCAAACTGTTAGCTGAGGCCCGGGACATTACCGGCCTGCCGGTAGTAACCGAGGTGATGGATGTCCGGGATATCGAATTGATGGTGCGCTATGCCGATATGCTTCAGGTTGGTGCCAGGAACATGCAAAATTTTCGCCTGCTTAAAGAGGTGGGGCAAACGTCCAAACCGGTCATCTTGAAACGGGGTATGAGTGCCACCGTAGAGGACCTGCTGATGTCGGCGGAATATATAATATCCCAGGGAAACAAGCAGGTGATCCTGTGCGAACGGGGGGTTCGCACCTTTGAGACCGCGACCAGAAATACATTGGATTTGAGCGCGGTGCCGGTAATAAATTCGCTCAGCCACCTTCCGGTGGTGGTTGACCCCAGCCATGCTACCGGCCGTTGGGACTTGGTCGCTCCCATGGCCAAAGCCGCGCTGGCCGCGGGCGCGGATGGGTTAATGATTGAGGTACATCCCTCCCCGGCCGAGGCCTTATGTGACGGCCCTCAATCTTTGAAGCCGGAGAGGTTTAAACAGCTCATGGACGATCTTCGCCGGATCGCTTTGGCCGTGGGCAGAGATCTTTAGAGGGAAGCCGGGTGGCTTCGAAGTTTACAAGGTTGACAATCGTCGGGCTGGGCCTTATGGGTGGTTCCCTGGCCAAGGCGTGCCGAAGGTCTTCTCAGCTGGAGTTTATCGCTGGCGTGGATATAGATGTTAGGGCCTTGGAAAGCGCCCGCCAGGTGGTGGATCTGGCCACCGCCAGCCTGAGGGAAGGCGTGGCCCAATCTGACCTGGTGGTAGTGGCCGTGCCCGTCGGTTCTATCGCGCCGGTGATAAAGGAGATGAGACCTCACCTGAGCCCCAATGTGGTGGTTACTGACCTGGGCAGTGTAAAATCCGCGGTGATGGAGGATGCCCAGCGCATCCTGGAAGGGAGAACCCCCTTTATAGGTGTTCATCCTATCGCCGGATCGGAGAGGTCTGGATTTGAGGCTTCCTCTGCCGAGCTCTTTGATGGAAAATTATGTGTGCTCACTCCCAGAAGAGAGACCGACCCTGACGTGCTTAAAAGGGTAGAGGGATTTTGGCAGGACTTAGGGGCCAATACCGTCCTTATGGATGAGCGGGAACATGACCGCATATTCGCCGCGGTGAGCCACCTACCTCATTTACTGGCCTGCGCGTTGGTCAATATGATTTCACAACTGCCAGATGATGGTGACAACCTGTTCGCCTACCGGGGCGGAGGGCTGAGCGATTTTACCAGGATAGCGGCCAGCAGTCCGGTGATGTGGCGGGATATATGTCTCTTGAATCGGGAGTGTATCCTGGAGATGATAGAGAGGTATCAGTCCTGCCTGGAGGAGCTCAGAGAGGCCCTTCAACGAAGGGATGCGGACCGGCTTATTGACCGGTTGGAAAAGGCCCGGAGTTGTAAGCTTCGGTTGATAGGGGGCTAGAAAAGCCTTGGGCCAGTTTCGCCTTAAGGGAGGTAAGTCGTATCGGGGGGTGATCAAGGTTCCGGGGGATAAATCCATCTCTCACCGCGCCTTAATTTTGGGCGGGCTGGGTGATGGAGTAACCAAGGTGGTGAATCTTTGCCCGGGAGAGGACAATGCCCGGACTTTTCAGGCATTGCGGCTTATGGGCGTGGAGTTTGAGGAGGCGGAGCCGGGAAATTGGTCTATCAGCGGCCAGGGCTTGTATGGGTTGAAGGAGCCGCCGGATGTCCTTGATGCGGGCAACTCAGGCACGACCATGCGTTTGCTTTGCGGTCTTTTGGCGGGCCAGCCTTTCTTTAGCGTCTTGACCGGGGATGGTTCCCTTAGACGGCGGCCCATGGATCGGGTGGTCTCTCCCTTACGGCAAATGGGTGCCTGCATAAATGGACGCCAAGGCGGCAAGTACGCTCCTTTGGCCATAACCGGCGCTGAGCTTAAGCCGATAAATTACCAGCTCCCGGTAGCCAGCGCCCAAGTGAAATCAGCTTTGTTGTTGGCCGGACTTTACGCTAACGGGGAGACCCGAATAAGAGAGCCGGTGAAATGTCGCGACCATACCGAGCGGCTGCTGTCTTTTCTAGGGGCGGACTTGCGCCAGGAGGGGGACGTGCTTATCGTCCGGGGGGGATGCCAATGGAAAGGCACGACGATAAGAGTTCCTGGAGATATATCTTCAGCGGCCTACTTTCTGGTGGCCGGTCTTATTGCCCCGGATTCGGAAGTTACCGTCGAGGATGTCGGTTTGAACCCGACCCGGGCGGGAATTATTCGTGCGCTTGCAGCCATGGGTGGAGATATAAATGTGAAGGAAAAGAGTGGGAGAGGTCCCGAGCCGGTCGGTGATATTACTGTTAAGAGCAGCCTTCTCAAAGGAATTAAGCTGAGCGGGGCCGATATTCCTGGTATACTAGATGAAATACCCATTCTGGCCGTGGCGGCTGCATCGGCTCAGGGAGTGACCGAGATACGCGACGCGGCTGAGCTCAGGGTTAAAGAGAGTGACCGGATAGGTGGATTGGTGAAAAACCTCAGCCGGTTCGGTGTCCAGGTGGAGGAGCTGGCTGACGGTATGAGAATAACCGGCGGTAAGAGGATGCAGGGCTGCCTTTGTGACAGTTATGGCGATCACCGTATGGCCATGGCCTTGGTCATTTTAGGGTCGCTGGTGCCGGGCGAGACGGTTATCCAGGGTCCGGAATGCGTAACTGTTTCTTTCCCGGAGTTCTTTGAAATCTGGCAAAAGGTAGTATACTAGCTTAAATGACTGGAACTATTATCACCCTAGACGGTCCAGCCGCCTCAGGTAAGAGCACAGTGGCCAAGCGCTTGGCTGAGCTGTTAGGGTATATTTATATCGACAGTGGCGCTATGTACCGAGCGATTGCCTTTGCTGCCGATAAGAAGGGGATAGGCCCGGAGGATGTTGAGGGGCTGGCCCGGTTGTGCGCCGGCTTGCCGCTTAAGTTCGTCTACCAGGAAGGAGAGTTTAAGGCTTTTTATGAGGGTGGAGATATCTCCGCCCAGTTAAGGAGTGAACGGATAGGAGAGCTGGCTTCGCTGTACTCGGTGTCGCCGGTGGTTCGTGATTGTTTGACCGGCGTTCAGCGGGAACTGGTCGATTCTGTTAGTGCGGTGTTGGAAGGCAGGGATGCAGGTACTGTTGTTTGCCCTGAGGCCCGGTTCAAGTTTTACCTTACCGCGACAGCTGAGGTCCGGGTGCAGAGAAGACATGGCCAGCTGGCCGCGTCGGGCAAGCGGGCGAACCTTGATATCATAGGCCGGGGACTTAACAAACGGGACCGGCGCGACCGGTCGCGCAAGAGTGCACCTCTGGCTAAGGCGCCTGACAGCCTGGTGATAGACTCCAGCCATCTGAGCGCTGATCAGGTGGTGGAGATGATTTTACAACTTATGGTCCAGAGGAAAGCTAAGAGCCGGTGAAGACGGGAAAGGAACAACTGGAGATTTTAGTAGCCAAGAGCGCGGACTTCTGCTTCGGTGTGAGAAGAGCCATAAGGCTGGCTAAAAGGACGGCCAAGAGAGAGGGGGAGGTGTACACCCTCGGGCCGCTGATTCACAATCCCCAGGTGGTAAGCGAACTGGAGCAGGAAGGAGTGGTTGCCAGGAAGAGCGCGGATGAGATCAAGAGCGGGGTAGTGATAATCAGGTCTCATGGGCTTCCTAAAGAGGAATTAGCCCGGTTGAGGGAGGGGAAGCTGAGTTGGCTGGATGCGACCTGCCCTTATGTGAAGCGGGTTCAGGAGATAGTGGAAAAGTTGAGCACCGAGGGATACTCAGTGTTAGTTGTAGGGGATAAAGGCCACCCGGAGGTGCGGGCCATCTTGAGTTTTTTTCAGCCGGCGGGTAAGATTAGGGTCATAGCTGACGCGAGGGAGGCATGCCAACTTGATGTCAATGGTAAGCTGGGACTGCTGGCCCAAACCACTCAGTCGGGGGAGATTTTTCAGGAAGTTATCCGTGTGTTAGTAAGTAAGGTCAGTGAACTCAGGATATTCAACACCATTTGTCCGGCCACCGGGGAAAGGCAAAGGGAAGCCCGGGAGCTGGCTAAGTTAGTGGATTGCATGGTGGTGGTGGGAGGAGATAACAGCGCTAATACAGCCAGACTGGCCCGGCTCTGCCGGGCGATACAACCCAAGACCTACCGGGTGGAAACCGCGGCCGAGCTCAAGGAGGACTGGTTTGCCGGCTGCCGGAGAGTGGGGGTTACCGCTGGCGCCTCGACGCCCAAAAAGCGGGTGGAAGAGGTGGTTGCTAAAATAATATCCTGAACAGGGAGAAACAATCTTTATGGAAGAGAAAGAGAAGACAACATTAGAGGAAAGCTTGCCCGAATCGGAAGAGTTGGATGATAGCGAGCTCTCCAGGCTTTACGAGGAGAGCCTGAAGGATATCCAGGAGGGTGAGGTAATCAATGGCAAGGTGATCAAGATTGACCAGGACATGGTTACCGTGGATGTAGGATATAAATCAGAGGGTCAGATCGCGCTAGCTGAATTCCTGGATGAATCTGGTGAGCTGAATATCAAGGTGGGTGATACGGTCGGCGTATTCTTGGAACGGGTGGAGGATGAAGAGGGGCAGGTTATCCTTTCCAAGGAGAAGGCCGATAAGATAACAATCTGGGACGAGGTCAGCGATGTGTTTGAGCAAAACGGGGTAATCGAAGGTAAGATCATCGACAAGACCAAAGGGGGGATGTCGGTGGACATCGGTTTGAAAGCCTTCTTGCCTGGCTCCCAGATAGACCTCAGGCCGGTCAGGAACCTTGA
>JAZFTZ010000241.1:0-5008 GCA_036446955.1 Thermodesulfobacteriota bacterium | reverse complement strand
CTATGGGCCTGGCCAGTGCCATCGAACATATGCATCTGGCAGCCGCGGCTCTGGGATTGGGCTCTTGCTGGTGCACAGTTCGGCAGTCGGTGGACAGAAAACTAAAGAAGTTGTTGAATGTGCCTCCGATTTATGACATTTTTGAAATTGTCCTGGTTGGCTTTCCCAAGGCCGAGACCAGAGGAACATCTCGCCGGGAGCTGCCCGGTATGGTTCATCGGGATCAGTTTGACGCGGCTAAATGTCGTAGCGAAGAGGAGATAAGAAAACTGTGTGAGCACCAGAGACCGTCGGCCAACGTGTATTCGCCCGGGCGCCAGGTTTAGACCGGCATAAGGGGGTCTTGAGGTGAGGTTGAAGGATCGAGTGGCGGTCGTCACTGGCTCTACCAAGGGAATTGGTCGGGCAATTGCTAAAGCCTTTGCCAGGGAGGGGGCCCAATTGGTGGTCAATGGTCGAGATGCCCAAGACCTAGCCGCGGTAAAGGCTGAACTGAGCCAGACGGGGACAAAGGTTCTGGCAAAGAGAGCGGACGTTAGGATAGCTTCCCAGGTGAACTCCATGTTTCAGGCCGCGCTGGAATTCTTCGGCAGGATAGATATACTGGTTAATAACGCCGGTGGCAGTCTATATACTCCCACGCCTATTGAGGAGATAACCGAGGAGCACTGGGATTTGGTGGTGGATACCAACCTTAAGGGTACCTTTCTCTGCTCCAAGGCTGTGCTGGAGCATATGAAATCGAGAAAATACGGCCGTATCGTCAACATCTCCTCCCAGGCCGGTCGCTCCACCAGCGAGTTCAGTGGCCCCCATTACGCAGCTGCCAATGCAGGCATTCTGGGGTTTACCCGCCAGTTGGCTCGTCAGATGGGGATTTATGGAATTACCGTCAATGCCGTAGCCCCAGGCTTTATCATGAGCACGGAACGGGTGAGGAAGAAATGGGAGGGATTGCCTGAGGCACGGAGAAAAGAGATTCTTTCCGCCATACCCCTGGAACATCGTTGGGGCAGGTTGGATGAATTGGTGGGCACGGTAATATTTTTAGCCTCCGACGAAGCCAGCTATATAACCGGGGTCAGCATTGACGTTAATGGTGGACGCTATATGCTTTGATATTATCGGCTTGAATTTATTATGACTCCGGGTAGCTGTCCACTAGTTGTTGAATTCGACGGTCATCTGTAATTAATCTTATCTAGCGAGGAGAGAGAGATGCTTGGCGACCAACCAGGCCGACCGGCACTGTCCGGATATTTACCGCCCCGGGAGTTGTGGCCGGAGAGGTTATTTGCCTTACCTCAGTATAGGCAGCCGGAACGACTGAACGTGGCTGAATTTCTGCTGGACCGCAATCTTTCTCGAGGATTGGCGGACAAGACCGCGATCTTTTGCGGCAGCCAGCAGCTGACTTACCTGGAGCTGGCTGAAAAGGTCAACCGCCTGGCCAGCTCTTTGGTCAAACTGGGGATTGATAGATATGACCGAGTCATGTTGCGTTTCACAAATACGCCGGAATTTATTATCTCTTGGCTGGCCATAGTGAAAATTGGCGCCATTTGTGTTTCCACTATGCCCTTGCTCAGAAAGCGGGAGCTCGGCTATATCGCTAACGATTCCGAGGCCAAGGCAGTAATAGTAGCCAGCGGCTTAGTGGAAGAGTTGGAGAAGGCAACTAATGAGTTCAGCACGGTAGAGAGGATAATCGTAGCCGGCCCTTACTCAGGGGACTGCATATCTTTCCAAGACCTGGTAGAGGCCGGCGAGAGTGATTTCGCCGCTGCATCCACCGGCCGCGATGACCCGGCGATCATCTCTTACACCTCGGGCAGCACTGGCCAGCCTAAAGGGACGGTCCACTTTCACGAAGATTTGCTTAATTGCACTGAGGCCTATGGCCAACATATCCTGGCGCCGACTCCCGACGATGTTTTCAGCGGCCATCCCACCATGGCCTTTACCTTTGGCCTGGGGGCTCTTCTCCTTTTCCCGCTCCGTTGGGGCGCGACTACCGTCTTACTCCCCAGCTTCAGCCCGGAGAAGGTCTATGGGGCTATTGAGGGTCACAGAGTGACCGTGCTTTTCGGCTCCCCCACCTCCTTTCGCATGATGCTGGCAAAACAGGATAGAGACTATGACTTATCGTCATTAAGGGTGTGCGCCAGTGCGGGCGAGCCTTTGCCGGCATCGGTCTTTCATCAATGGAAGGAGCGTTTCGGGGTGGAGCTTTTAGAGCATATTGGCAGCACCGAGATGCTTTATGCGTTCATATCGAACGTAAGCGGCCAGGCCAGGCCCGGCTCCTGTGGCCGGGTCCTGCCCGGGTACCAGGCGCGGGTGGTGGATAAGGATTTCAATGAGATGTCTCCCGGTCAGGTCGGTCAGCTGGCGGTAAAGGGGCCGATAGGCTGTCTCTACTGGCGCAAGCCCGACCAGCAACGGGAATACGTGCGGTTCGGTGGTTGGAACTTCCCCGGAGACCTGGTTACCAGAGATGAAGAGGGGTACTTTTATTACCAGTGCCGGGCTGACGATTTAATCATCAGTGGAGGTTACAATATCGCCGCCATCGAGATCGAACAGGCGCTTATGGAATCGCCCGTGGTGGTGGATGCCGCGGTAGTGGGATCCCCTGACCCGATACGGAACCAGAAGGTAAAGGCCTTCGTGATCCTTAAAAAAGGAGTTTCCCCTTCCGAACTCTTGATTGAAGAGCTGCAAGATTCGGTCAAGAACATCCTGGCTCCGTACAAATATCCCCGAGAAATAGAGTTCGTATCCTATCTGCCCAGGACACAGACAGGCAAGATTCGCCGGGTGGAACTCAGGGAGCGGGAAATGAAGAAATATCAGCAGCAAGGTGCTGGTTGACCGATTAGAGGATCTTATTCGGCCCCATGTAAGCCAACACGTACTTCTCCGTATCCAGATAACGTCGAGCGACCTTAACCACCTGGGAAGGGGTGACTTCCTGGATGCGGGCCAAAGCTCGCTCAAAGGGCTCGATCTTGTCTAGCAGGGCCTCGATGCCGAAGATAGTGGCCACGGCCAGGTTGGTCTCAAACTGGCGAGCTAATGTCCCCAAATATGTTCCCTTAGCCCGGGCCAGCTCTTCTTTGCTTATCCTCTTTTGCAGCTGGCGCCATTCCTGTAGAATGAGCTTGATTGTCTTCTCGGCCAGTTGGGCCGGGCAGGCGGTCTTGATGGCCAGGTAACCGGTGTCTTCGAAAAATGCCGCCAGCGCGGTTACTGAGTATACTATCCCCTCCTGTTCTCGCAGGCGCCAGTGCAGGCGAGAACTCAAACCCCGGCCGAGAATAATCTCGGCGAGTTTGAGGGCACTACGGTCCGAGTGTCCCATGGGCACGGCAGGCACGCCCAGCATAAGGTGGACTTGATTAAGGTCTTTCTCCAAGAAGGCGGTCCTTATCCCGGTCAACTCAGGCTCGTTGACTTTGGCGGGCGAAGTCTTTACCCCTTGGGGCATGGGAGCAAAGGCCGCGCGGATTAGGGGGATGATATCTTCATGGTCCAGGTCGGCGCAGATAGATATGACGCAGTTTTGGCTGACGTAACGTTTTTGGAAAAAATCGGTCAAATGGTTGTGTCTGAGCCTGGCCAGATCCTTGGTTTCGCCCAAGATGGGTAACCGGAAAGGGTGACGCTGCCACAATGCCGAGGCGAACAGGTCAAAGAGATAGGAGTCTTTTTCTTGAGCGGCGAAGATCTCTTTGGCCACCACTGCCTTTTCTCGCCAGAGATCTTCGAGAGAGATCAGCGGATGGACGAGGACTTCGGAAAGGACGTCCAGTATCAAGGGAAGGTGCTCCTTTATGGCAACCAGATGTAGGGTCCCATATTCCTTGGCGGTGCCGGCCTGGATCTCCCCCCCCGCTTCCTCTAATGTGGCGAATATCTGCCGCCTGGTTCGGTACTTGGTGCCGGCTAACAACAGGTGTTCCAAAAGATGGGCCCGGCCCCGGTGCCGGCCATCGTACCGACTTCCCGCTCTAAGCAGCGCCCGCACCGCGATAAGTTGTGTCCCCGGCCGCCTGATGGTTATCAGTCGAAGCCCATTTTCCAGCTCATGGAGGCGCCAATCGATGCTGACGTCAGCGGCGGCGCTGTTCATCCAGTTGCTTCCCTATCTCGCTTAAACTGGTCAGGACCACCTTGCCGACAATTTCCATACTCTTGTCGCTGACCTTGTCCAGCGTGTCCCGTCTGGTATGCCAGTAACCTCCACCCAGCTGGTCTGACCCGTAACGAAAGTCGATAATGGTGGTTGCGGGTACTCCAGCTCTGAAAAAAGGTGTATGGTCATCCTCTATCATTATCTGGCTGTTCTGAAAGACCGTGTTATTTCCCAACTTGCTGGCTGTCTCCCAGATGATTCGCGTGAGCCAGGGCGTTGAGGGGATCACTTTTTCAATCTTTAGCTCCTTATCCCCCACCATATCCAGCACCATAACCGCTCTGATTCTATCCAGCTCTCCCGTCTGCTTAAGCCGCTTTACCATATATCTGCTTCCATACAGGCTGTCTTGTTCGTTCCAGGAGACCAGCGCTTCCTCACCGTCAAAGAAGGCCAACCACAATGTATAGCGGGGCTTGCCGCGGGCCAGGCTGCGGGCCAGTTCCAACAGAACCCCGGTGCTGGAACCACCGTCGTTGGCCCCGACAAAGCGGAAGTCAGAGAAATATTTAGTTTCGTAATGCCCACCGATAATTATTATCTCATCCCTTTTACCCGGTATCACCCCGATTATGTTTTCCATGACCATAGGACCCCGCGGAGTGGAGGCAAGAAACTTTTGTTCCTTTACAGCAACGCCGTACCGGCGCAGAGTTGCCTTTATGTACCTCCGGGCAGCCTTTATACCCGCCGAACCCGGGGCTCTAGGGCCCATGGCGACCAGATTCTTGACATGCTGATAGGCACGCCGGCCATCGAAATCCTCACCGGCAAGGGCAGGAAATTCGCCCAGGCCGATGGTAAGAGTTA
>JAZFTZ010000240.1:0-16949 GCA_036446955.1 Thermodesulfobacteriota bacterium | reverse complement strand
AACCCTACACTCACATTGTGCTCCTATCTGCGTGTCGTGTTGCGGGCGGCCCTTCCCCCTTCCCTCAGAATGGGTGACGGCCAGCTCTACGCTCCCTTCGATAGCTTGCCCCACGGGTCGGTTAACATGGGGTTGCCGCCTTCGCTACGCTCCGTAAATAGCCTTTAGCGACTTCGACAACCTCGGGAATGTCAGGCAAACATTGCCCACCTTATCCTATTGCGATTGCGGGTAGAAATCTCCCATCAGTGTACCAAAAGGACATTTACTTAGCCGAGATTGCCTTCAAAATGAAACCGCTCCAAGAACAGAAAATGCGTAATCAGACCTAATTCATAACCTCTCATGAACCTAACGGAGGCGCCATCTAGCAGGGACCAAGAGCCAAAAGCTGGTACTGTTACCTCAGTTTTGCTGGAGATAGAGTCAAACCAGATGGTGGCCATCAAAGGGGGCGCTGGTAATCTGAAGAGGCAAAGCGGGCTAGTTTCACTAACAGGTTGATGATAGAGGTCGGTTACGGTTATAATGCAATTGAGACCCAGTCATAAGGCCTTTTCTTAATTTAAAGGAGGTGGTGCGATGACTGAGGTGTACAGAAACTATCTAGCTGGCAAGTGGCAAGGGGCCGATTCTGGCCAAACCTTTGATAGTATAAATCCGGCTGATCGCAGACAGGTTTTGGGCTCGTTTCCTCGGTCTCAGGCCTCTGATGTGGATAAGGCGGTGGCCGCGGCTAAGGCAGCTTTTCCTTCCTGGAGCAAGGTGCCCGCGCCCAGAAGGGCAGAGGTGATGTTTGAGGCCGGCCGGCTTATGACTGAAAGGAAGAAGGAACTGGGCCGGTTAATGACCCTGGAGATGGGAAAGATCTTGCGGGAGAGCCTAGGCGATGTCCAGGAAGGAATCGATATGACCTTCTACATTGCCGGCGAGGGCAGGCGGCTTATCGGTGAAACCACTCCCTCGGAGTTAGCCAACAAGTTTGCCTGTTCAATAAGAGTGCCGCTCGGGGTGGTGGCGGCGATAACACCCTGGAACTTTCCTTTCGCGATTCCGACCTGGAAGATCGTTCCCGCGCTGGTAGCCGGTAATACGGTGGTATTCAAGCCGGCGGAGGACACGCCTCTTTTGGCAACCAAGTTGGTGGAGATTTTTATCGAGGCCGGACTGCCGGAAGGGGTGCTGAATTTGGTGCATGGCTACGGTGAGGACGCGGGCGCGGCCCTGGTGGCTCACCCTGATCTAGCCCTGGTCTCGTTCACCGGCTCGTGTGAGGTGGGACGGGAGATAGCCATCAGGTGTGCCCAGGATTATAAACGGGTATCCTTGGAAATGGGGGGCAAGAATGCTATCATCGTGATGGAGGACGGCGATATCCACTTGGCCATTGAAGGCGCGCTGTGGGGCGCGTTTGGGACCAGCGGTCAGCGCTGCACCGCGGCCAGCCGGTTATTCATTCAGCGGTCAATCTTCGACCGTTTTCTGCAACTCTTTTTGGAACGGGTGGAAAAGGTTAAGCCGGGAAACGGGCTTGACCAATCAACCGATATGGGCCCGATAATCAACCAGGCCCAGCTTGATAAGGTTCACTCCTATACCGAGATCGGGAAGGGGGAAGGAGCCAAGCTACTCACCGGCGGCCATGTGCTTAAAGATGGCGATTATGCCAACGGGTTCTTCTACGCGCCGACTGTATTTGTTAATGTGGATGCCAGGATGAGGATAGCCCAGGAGGAGATCTTCGGGCCTACTGTTTGCCTTATCCCCTTCGATCATTTGGAGGAAGCTATAGGTTACGTGAATTCGGTTAAATACGGTCTGTCCTCAGCGATATACACCAGGGATATCAATAATGCCTTCACCGCTATTCAGGATATATCCGCGGGAATCACCTATGTAAATTCCTCCACCATCGGCGCGGAAGTTCATCTGCCTTTCGGAGGAGTGAGACAGACCGGCAATGGTCATCGGGAGGGTAGCTCCGCAGTCTTGGACGTCTTCACCGAGTGGAAAACTGTATATGTGGATTACAGCGGCAAGTTGCAAAAAGCTCAGGTCCGAGACTAGCGGTAAATGGTAAGCTTTGCTCGGTTACAAATGGGTTCTTTAATGAGGGTGTAACAGCCCTCTTCTTTTGACCCTTTTATCCGGCAGTAAGGGAACAAGATGATTTTGCCAAAGTTTTCCTATTTTGAGCCTAAGCAGATTGGCGAAGTTTGCTCTCTGTTGGAGGAATATGGAGAGGAAGCCAGAGTATTGGCCGGCGGCACCGACTTGTTGGTAAAGATGAAACAGGGCCTGCTCAACCCCAAATGCCTGGTATCTTTAAAGAAGCTGGCCGAGTTGAATTTCATCCGCTTTGATGAACGGACCGGGCTCGCCCTGGGGGCCATGGCCAGCTTGAATTCAATCCAGGAATCCCCTTTGGTTAGGGAGAACTATTACGCCCTTGCCGAGGCGGTGGAGAGTATGGCCGCGGTCCAGATCCGGAACATCGGCACCCTGGGGGGGAATCTGGGCAATGCTTCCCCCGCGGCTGACACCGCCCCGGTCTTGATAGCCTATGGCGCTCAGGTTAAGTTAGTGGGGCCGAAAGGGGAAAGGAGGGTGGCTCTAGAGGACTTTTTCATCGGCCCGGGGCAGACCGTGTTGAACAAGGGCGAGATCATCGCCGAGGTTGTGCTACCCCCGGCTGGTATTTCCACTGGGGGCGCTTATCGGCGATTTGGCTTGAGAAGGTCATCAGCCCTGGCGGTAGTTGGTGCGGCCGCGGTAATTACCCTTAAGAGTGGGGTTTGCCAAAGCGTGAGGATAGCACTCGGGGCAGTTGCCCCGGTGCCGTTGCGGGTGCCAGCCGCAGAGGAGGTGCTAGCTGGCAAGGCGATTGAGGATGAAGCTATCGTGGAGGCGGCTAAAAAGGCCAGGGAGGCGGCCCGGCCGATAACTGATGTTCGGAGCTCGGATGAGTATCGGCGGGAGCTTACTGAGGTGCTGGTAACCCGGGCGTTAAGCCACGCGCTGAAACGGGCTAAGGAGAGAGTGAACTGATGCAGCACCTGGTTAATGTAAAGGTAAACGGACAATCTCATACTCTGGTTGTAAATGCTAATATGACTCTTTTGGATATGCTGCGAAAGAACCTGGGACTTACCGGCACGAAAAAAGGTTGTGAGCTGGGTGATTGCGGGTCTTGTACGGTTATCATTGACGGGAAGACCGTCAATTCCTGTCTGGTGCTTGCCGTTGAGGCCTCCGGCAAGGAGATCCTCACTATCGAAGGTCTGGCAGAGGGAAACGAGCTTCATCCTTTGCAAAAAGCCTTTATTGACTATGGTGCTATTCAATGCGGTTACTGTACCCCGGGGATGATCCTTTCCGCCAAGGCGTTACTGGACCGTAATTCCAGCCCCAGCGAGGAAGAGATAAAGACGGCCATAGGCGGAAACCTCTGTCGCTGTACTGGCTACATCTATATAATCGAGGCCATCAGAGAGGTGGCTGGGAAACAGAAAGAGTAAGCTATGACGGTAGAACATTCTATCATCGGAAAAAGCTATCCCAAAATAGATGCCCCGGAGAAAAGTACCGGCCGGGCTGAATATACCGCCGATCTCGTTTTTACAGGCATGCTTTTCGGGAAGATGTTGCTCAGTCCTTTGCCTCATGCCAGGGTCCTCCATATCGATACCAGCCGGGCAGAGCGGCTGGCCGGGGTACAGGCGGTAATTACCGGTCGAGATGTTTCCTCGGTCCTGTACGGAGTGAGCCCGGCTCGGTATGACGAAAACGTCCTGGCCTTGGACAAGGTGAGATACGTGGGCGATGAGACCGCCGCGGTGGTCGCGGTGGATGAGGAGACCGCGGTGGAGGCGATAAGTCTCATAAAGGTGGATTATCAACCCCTGGAAGCTGTCTTTGACCCTTTCCAGGCGATGAAGGAGGGTGCACCCCAGATTCATGAGCGGGCCAAAAATAATATTAACGCCGAGGTGCACCAGGAATTCGGTGAGCTGGAGAAGGCCTTCCGGGAGTCGGACTACGTTCGCCAGGATAGGTTCGTAACTCAAAGGGCGGCGCATGCTCCCATGGAACCCCATGCCGTGGTGGCCTGTTTCGACTCATCTGGAAAACTGACCGTGTGGTCGAGCACTCAGGTCCCCCACTACGTTCACTACCAGCTTTCCCGGGTCCTGGGTCTGCCGATGGGCATGATCCGGGTGATAAAGCCTTACCTGGGCGGAGGCTTTGGCGGCAAGGCAGAGACCACCTGCCTGGAGTTTTGCAGCGCCATCCTGTCTCAAAAGACCGGCAGGCCGGTGCAAATGATATACGACCGCAAAGAGATGTTCTTGCATGGCCGGGGCCGGCACCGGCAGTTCATCGAGCTGAAGACCGGGGTGAAGAAGGATGGCCAGCTTAAAGGCCTGCAGGTAAATGTGGTAATGGAGGGGGGTGCTTATACCAGCTTCGGCATAGCCACCATTTATTACGCCGGGGCCATGCTAAGCTCCCCCTACCGGCTTCCCACCATGAAGTTCGATGGCTATCTGGTCTACACCAACCAGCCGACCTGTGGCGCGCAGCGAGGGCATGGCACACCTCAAACCCGGTTTGCCTTCGAGAGCCAACTGGACATGATCGCCGAGGAGTTGGGGATAGACCCGCTGGAGATTAGATTGCTGAACGCGGTCGGCCCTAACGAGATGACTATCAACGAGTTGAAGATAACCAGCTGTGAATTTTCCCAATGCCTGAAAAAGGTGGCCGAGATATCAGATTGGAAAAAGAAAAAAGGTAAACTGCCCCCGGGTAGAGGGATCGGCTTGGCAGGCGCCTGGTACCTGTGTGGCGCTGCCTATCCTATCTATCGCTCAGAGATGCCTCACTCCAACGCGATGATTAAGCTGGGAGAGGACGGTACATCAGCGACCCTTTATGTGGGCGCGGCTGACATTGGCCAGGGATCGGATACCGTCTTGGCTCAGATAGCTGCCGAGGAGTTGGGCCTGGCTTACGAGGATATCCGGGTATTATCAGCCGATACCGAGCTCACCCCGCTTGACTTAGGCGCCTATGCCAGCCGACAGACTTTCATGTCCGGTAACGCGGTGAGACAGGCCGCGGCCGATGTCAAGCGGCAACTCCTCCAGCTGGCTGCTCAAAAGCTGGAAGCAAATGTTGATGACCTGTTATCTAGGGAGTCGAAGATATTCGTAAAAGGTGCTCCAGACCGCTTCTTGCCTTTCGCGGAAGTGGCCGAGGAGGCCTTTTTTATGAAAGGCCCGGTGGTGGGAAAGGGTTCGTATAAACCGCCAAAATTGGGAGGCGCTTTCAAGGGTGGCGCGGTGGGAACCTCTCCCGCTTATAGCTTTGTGGCTCAAGTGGCAGAGGTCTCAGTGGATGTACGCACAGGCCAGATAACCGTTGACAGGATATACAATGTGCATGACTCAGGCACGGTCATTAACCCGCGCGCGTTCCATGGCCAGGCACACGGTTCCGTCCATATGGGCTTGGGCGAGGCCATTTATGAGGAAGTGGTTATTGAGAACGGGGTAGTAGTCAATCCCACCTTGGCCGAGTATCGAATACCAACGGCAAACGATATGCCCGAGATTCAATCCGAAGCGGTTGCTAGCTATGACCCTGCTGGCCCCTTTGGGGCCAAAGAGGTGGGCGAGGGCTCCATCCTGCCGGTGGTAGGAGCAATCGCTAACGCGGTTTACAACGCCTGTGGGGTGAGGATAAAGAAACTTCCCATGACCCCGGAGCAGGTGTTTATGGCTTTGAAGGCTAAGTAGAGTGGCAAGCCCAGCTGATTATCTACCCGCCTTTTCCCAATAACCTTTCCAGATCAGCTTTTCAGTGTTGGGCCGGTAACTTAAGTCCCCGATCTCGTAGGCCAGCTGGTAATAGCGGTCCAGGGCATCAACCCATTTCTTCTCCAAAGAGAAGGGAGATTCCCAGCCCTTTTCGAACCACCATTTCAGGTAATTGTAATCCTGCTTTTGCTTGGCAGCTACCTCCTTGACTATTTTAAGACCGTGGGCGGTGTAATATTTTTTTGATTCAAAAAACAGGCGTTGAACCTCTCTAATAGCCTCTGGGTTCTTGGCAATGGAATCCTCAAAGGCGATATATGCCTCTACCGGGGTTAACATACCGAAGGCTTTTTTGTATTCTTCCGCGGTCTTGACCAACAGGCGAAAATCGGGGTGCCTGCTCGCCTTATAGAAACCGACTCCAAAGCCAAAGATGGCATCCACCCCTCCTCGAGCCAGAAGGGTGGCTAACATCAAAGGAGGTGCCTCTACGAAATTCAGATCTCCTCCCACCCGAGAGGTGTTGAGGCCAAATTTTTTCTGCAGCACTATCTTCATCTGAACGACATTCGCCGCGCCCAGGGAATGGATCCCGAGTTTCCTACCTTTTAAGTCTTTTACGCTCTTGATATCTGAGGTCTTCTTGACGAATATGCCGTAACTTCCCTCTTTGGTAGTGGAACCCAGGGACACAATCTTGATCTTCAATCCCCTCTTGATCGCTTTGGGCACAGCAATGGAGGCAGTGCCTATTAAGTCGTACTGCTTGCTGGACATCGCTTGAATCAGACCAGGAACAGGCAAAGCGTGAAACTTCAACTTGACCTTGGGGGACTTTATAATCCCCTGTTTGAGGGCATAGAACATTACCTCATAGCCCGCATCATCTAAGTGAGCAATGTTTATCTCGGGTTGGGCCAACCCCTTTCCTGGCCAGGATATAAAGACCAGGGCCATTAATACAGTCGCTATGAAGATAAATCTTGATTTTGCCATCACTTTTGCCTCCTTTCCGAGGAATTGGATTGAGTTATCTCCGGGTATACCTTTACTCTGGCACAGGTGTCAAGGGCAGCCGTTACCAAACACAGGCGATCCGGTGTGGATGGCAGCAGCCGGTTAAAATGCATTCCCTTGCCCTTGGCCTCGGGCATCCCCTGGGCATAATGGCCGAAGGTTCCGGCCAGGGCTATCACCTCCGGGTGCACGCATTCGGTGAGCCGGGCCTCCCCCTTCAATTTTCCTGCTTTTGATTCTATCCATACAATCTGGCCCTGGCGTATATTCTTTTTCCTGGCTGTTTCCGTGTTAATCAGCAGCTTGAAAGCAAAGGGATGATGTTCGCCGACCTCGTTCAGCCAGGCGTTGACGGTGGTTATCGAGAGGGCGTGGAAGGGCAACTTGAAGTTTACCGGAAACAGGTCATATCCATTGGTTCCTTGGTCGTATTCCGGGCATGGTTTCCAGTCAGGCAAAGGCTGGTAGTCGGAGGTGTCCCATTCGATATTAGCTTCCCTGGTCACCTTTTCCACTTCTTCTCCGGCCTTTTTCATATATTCCAGGTAGATAGGAATCCTGGGTTTTATAAACGGTCGGGGGAAAACCTCCTCAATCTTTTTCTTGGCGGTGATCAGGCAACCGTTTTTTCTGAACCAATCTAGACCATGCTCAGCCCCGAACCAGGATTTGGCCCAGACATCGGTTATATCCTCCAGAGTGTGTTTTTTGGCCGGATCCAGTTTGTAAGGGTCCTTGAAATTAAAGGCGTTGTTCATCATCACGCACATGTCAGGAAAGATGCCCAGCCGGTGGGCCAGTTCCAAGAAGACTTCGGCCCAGTTGCGGGATTCTCCCACAGGTTCCACCACCGGTTGGCCGATTATCCAATACCAGTAACCCTCACCTGAGGGGATGCCCTCCGCCCTGACCGAGGGAAAGGGGACCAGCCGCTCCAGGCTGTGGGTGTCGGGTAGCACCATGTCGGCCAGCTCCGCGGTCTCGTCCAGCTGTGGGCTGAACCTGACCATATAGGGAAACTTGGTCAAAGCCGCGGCCATCCTTTCCGGATTAGAGGTGCTCATCATGGGGTTGGAACGCACTTGAATCAATAGCTCGGGCTGATAGGGGAAATGGAATTTCTCCGGGTTTAGCATCGCCTCTTCGAACAAGGGCGCGGAATAGGAGGAGACGGGAAACAGCTCCCTGAACTCGACGGTTTCCGGCCGGCCTGCTGGTCGTGCTGGATAGGCGGCATCCACGATGACCTGGAACTCGGCCGGCAAAATTAGGCCGTCCGGCCCCGTGCGGGGTTCCCAGAAAGGTCCTTTAGTCCTGCTTCCCAGCATCCCGCCAGGGACGTCCATAGCGCCCATGACGATGTTCAGTAATTGGATGGCCATGCCGGTTAGCATGGCGTGGGCGTGGCTGATGGCTCCTTTGTTCCATATGGCACAGGCCGGGCGAAGCGGCAGCTCCTTCCCCTGGATAATGACCTTGCTACCGACAGACGCGGCTTGGCCGAACTCTTTGGCCACCCGCGTTATAACATCCGCGGGCAGCGTGGTTATCTCTGCCACTCGCTCGGGGGTATAACCGCGCACATGCTCTTTCAGCAGCTCGAACGCGGGCCGGCATGCCTGGCCGGCGACGACGTACCGGCCTTCCAGCGCGGGCTGTCCAAGCCGTTCAGAATCATAAGCGCGGGCCAATTTTTCGGCTGTATCCCAAATGAGCGGTTTGCCGGTCTGTTCCTCTCTGACATAAAGCCCGTCGTCAGCTATCAAATACGGCCCGTTGGTGTATCGGGCCAGAAATTCCCGGTCATAAATTCCCTCCTCGTTCAACAAGATGTTGATCAATCCCAAAGCTAGCGCCGCGTCCGTTCCCGGCCTTATGGCCAACCATTCATCCGCCTTTGATCCGGCATTGGTGCATACCGGGTCTATGGACACCACCTTAAGACCCCGGTTTCTAGCCTCGGCCATATGCTGGGCCATGGGGTTGGCGTCGGTCATCACCATGAATCCGAACTGGGTGCCGAAAAGGAGGCAATAGTTACAATGCTTCAGGTCCACCTCGCCGTAAAAGGCACCATTGGTTAAATACAGAATGGGGTGCAGTCCGTTGCCGCAAAAATAGTCGGCCGCGCCTTTCCAGAGATTGGGGGTGCCAAAGGCAGAGGCAAAAACCCAGAAGAAGGAGAAAAGCTGGTAATCCCATCCTCCCAACACCAGTTTCCTCGGGTCGTCCTGCCTGATCTTGTTGAGCTTCTCTTCTAATATATCCAGCGCCTCATCCCAGCTAATTTGCTTCCATTTGGGGTCGATGCCGATGCCTTTTTGGGGATTGGTGCGAATAAGCGGGGACTTGACCCGGTAAGGGTCATACAGGCTCATCAAGGCCGCCTTGCCCTTGGCGCAGATCTTGCCCGCAGAGCCGGGATTGTCAGGATCACCCATAATATCGGTAACCACACCATCAACCCGGCGGGCCTTCACCCCGCAGCAGCAGTAACACATGTCGCATACCGTCGCTATCCAACGGTCCTCCCCGGTTAGTCGGTTCTTGACTGACTGCTCCATTTTTTGTCCTCTCTTGAGATTCATCAACCGCAGCTGAGACCCGCTCGCGGGACGGGGGCCCCGGGAAAGAACACCTTAAGTGGCTCTAAATCAGTTCTATTCCTCCCACCACCTGGTGAGGTTCAAATCTTCGGCTATGATTTGCAGCGCGTTATAGGCCGGTGCGCCGGTTATGCCTCCTCCGGGATGAGTGGAAGAGCCGCATAAATAAAGGTTGGCAATCGGCGTTCGGTACTGGCACAACTCGTGTAGTGGTCGGAAGAATTCAATTTGGTCCTGGCAGAGCCGGCCGTGAAAAACGCCGCCTTGAGGCATGCTCTTTAGTTTCCGCTCGATATCCAAAGGAGTTAAGATGTATCGGGCAATGATATTTTTTTCATCCATGTTGGGCGCATATTGGCGTAATTTAGCCAGACATCTATCCGCATACTCTTCCTTTATCTCATCCCAGGCCGAAGCTCCACCCGTTCGCAGAGCGTAGGGTGCGGGCTGCCAAATAAGCGCGGTATGTTTATCCGCCGGGGCCTGAGTTTGGTCAAAAAGGGTGGGCACCGAGAGGTAGAGGCAAGGTTCCTCAGGCGGTTTCCCTTGACGAATATCCAGCCATTGTTGGGCTAGCGCCTGAGTTGATTCTCCACCGATGCTAAGGTTCAAGGCTTGCTGGAGCGCGGGGTCGAACTGGGCCGAACGGTAACGTGGTGGCTCATTTATGGCCAGGTGTATACCGAAGATAGAGTACTCCTCGCCCTTATAATTGGCCACCTTGCCTCGAAGTTCGGTGGACAGGTCTTCTTCGCCCAAGAGGTTGAGAAAGGTTTGTTTTAGGTCAATAGCCGAAGCTATAAACTTTTCGGCCATAAACTTCTCCCCATCGGCTGTTTCCACGCCGCAGGCCGAGCCCTGCTGGACGATAATCCTTTTCACTTCTTTGTTGCCCCGCACAACGCCGCCGTGGCTGACAATAACCCGCCACAGCGCATGAGCCAGGACGTGGCTGCCACCCAGACACAGGTGGTCCAACTCAGCCAGGCTGACTATTAAAGGCACCAGCATACCCAGGCCGTAATAATCATCCATAATTCCGCGCGGAATGGCGAGGCCGTGTAGTATCAGAGCTTTTATTGCTTCATTCTGAAAAAGAGCGTTGACCACATCCCGGGGGCAGGCCCGCTCTAGCTTCAAGTAGTCCAGACCTTCGGGTGAGGTCTCCAACCTTGCTATTCTTTCCGTGGGATAGGCGGGTGGGGAGTAAATGGCCGCGGCCACCGCGGTCTCTATGAACTCTTTGTAATCATCATAAAGAGTCCGGTAGGCCCGGGCATCTTCCTTTGATATTCGGGCCAGGGATTCACATGTCTTCTCGATATCGGTGTGGATAGTGAGGCCGCGGCCGTCAAGCAATGGCATTCCCTTTTGGGTCGGCGGGCAGACGTAACAGGCCCCGTACTTTTCCAACTCCAGGTCCTTGTACGGCGGCATTATATTTATGGTGGTATGGAAATGAGAATGCAGGTTGTGGCGAAAGCCGTGAACCGTCACCTCCTCAGTGGTCAATCCTCCGCCGATCTCACCTCTTTTTTCCAGAACTGCTACCTTGAGCCCCGACCTCACCAGGTAGGCGGCCAGGATCAAACCGTTATGTCCGCCACCGATTATAACCGCATCGTATTGGGACATTTACCCATCCTTACGTATTGGTTTTGGGATCTATTTGATGTTCAGTAACATGTAACCGGTCCGGGGTCAATGATAAATATTAACCGCCGTATCTTGTTGCGGGACATAGGTGATAGTTTGTGGGGGGAACCCTTTTTAAAGGGTTTTCCCCAGAGAAGGTTTTCCCCACAAAATACCCGCGGGCCCCTCTCCCTGGAAGGGTTTAGATTTTGGCTTATTGAAGCCTGACAGAGCGGTTACCTGTATGTGGAAACTGGTTCTATTTTTCCCTTGACCGGCTCCCTGGTTGTTGTTAAAAACAGTTTGGCAACTGTAGATAACCTTGAAGGCTAGCCCTATGGATTTGAAAGTAGCCGTTGTTTGTGCCGAGACTTTTTACGGAAAAGAGGAATATAAGAATGCCGAGCGTGCCCTTCGATATCTGGAGGAAGCGGCCAGCCTGGGCGCAAGACTGGTCTGCTTTCCCAAAGACTACCCCGGCCCTTGCCATGGATCTATTGACTTCGGCGGATGCCTCCCTTTCCATCCGCTGGAGGCCCTCCAGGAGAGAGCCAGGCAATATAGGGTATATGTTTGCGCGGGTGATCTAGAGGTAGATCCGGAGGGAGCTGGCTCCTATTTTCTAAGCCTGAATCTGATCTCCCCCCAGGGCGAGATACTATGCAATTACCGGTCGGTGCAGCTGGAGCATTCGGAGCTTAATTCTTTGCAGCTGGCCGGTCGAAAAAGGATTAAGCCTGGCGATGGCATAGCAGTAGTGGAAACCGAGCTGGTCAGGATCGGCCTGCAGATTTGCTCGGAGTTGTTTGTTCCTGAAATATCACGTGTCCAGATGCTCCGAGGCGCGGATATTATACCGGCGCCGGCAGGCGGTTTTTGGCGTCCCACTCAGTTGCGACTGGGCAAAACCTGGCGCGGTATAGCTCATGCCCGAGGATCAGAAAATTTATTCTTCGTGGTTGTCCCTCATCGGTTTTTTTGGTTGGTGGCAAGGTGTTCGACGCCAAGATAGGGTGCATCGCCAGCCCGGAGGAGTTCCTGGCAATTGCCGAGGGGCAGGGCATTCTTCTTGCCAATTTGAACCTGGACAGACTCCACTGGCTACGCCACGGATACTTGGAACAGGATTGGTTAGGAGTTCCCCCGGACCCGGATAATTTCCGGCCGGTAAAGACCAGACCGGGCCAGGTTCGATTGCGCCGTCCGGAGTTCTATGCGGAGCTGTTTCAACCACCGGCCAACGTCTCCGCTCCTTTTCCCGCGCGGCCTGGTTTAACTGACGGTTAGGGTTGGTTGATAGGATTGATAAGATTTTGTCCGCTTTTCTAAAGCTACAACTGAAGTGAGTGTCTTCTATCCAAACGCTGATGCAAGCTAGATATTACATCGGCACTTCCGGTTGGAGCTATGCTCACTGGAAGGAAGTCTTCTATCCCGCCGGGCTTTCGACCAAAGATTGGTTGGGATATTACGTCAAGTTCTTCACTAGCGTGGAGATCAATAACACCTTCTATCGCCTTCCCAAAGAGGAGACGTTTCACAATTGGCAGGCCATGGCGCCAGCGGGGTTCATCTTTTCCGTGAAGGCCAGCCGGTTCATCACTCACGTAAAAAGGCTCAAGGACGCGGCCGAACCGGTGGCCAACTTCATCAACCGGGCAAGGCTCTTGGGTAATAATTTGGGCCCCATCCTTTTTCAGCTTCCCCCTAACTGGAGCCTGAATATTGATAGGTTCACGGCTTTCGTTAACATCCTGCCCGCCGGCATTGCTTATGTCTTTGAGTACCGAGATAGCAGCTGGTTTGATTCCCGGGTTTACGCGCTGATGTCCCAACGAAACCTTGCCTTCTGTATTCACGATATGGCCGGTCTCGATTGCCCGCGGCTGGTTACCAGCCAGCTGGTGTACATCAGGTTTCATGGCGTGTCAGCCAAGTACCAGGGTAAGTACAGCCCGGACCAGCTGGCCAGCTGGTCCGAGTTCATCTGTCAGTATTTGCGCCAGGGAAGAGAGGTGTTCGTCTATTTCAACAACGATGCCTTTGGATATGCGCTAGAAAACGCCCGGGAACTGGCAAGGCTGGTAGGGCAAAGCATCGGCTAGGGCAGTTTAGGGCAACTCAGCGATCCCGCCCCCAGGCAGTCGTTGCAGGAGTCACAAGCGGCCGGGTCTCGCTTTCCCGCTTTTATCCTTTTCACTAAGTCTGGCTCCATAATGAACGGCCGAGAAAGAGCGACGAACTCGGCTATCCTCTCTTGCACTATCTGCTCCATTATCCTGGGGGTACGTAGCCCACCGACGAGCGCCACGGGCAGCTTTCCCACCGCATTCTTTATCACCCTGGCTTCGCTTCGGAAATAGGCCTCCTCCTGAGGCGATTTTATATCCCGGGTCTTGGGCCGGGGAGAATCGTCCTGCTCATGCATGCCGCCGCTAACGGTTATGGCATCTATGCCCTCGCTGACCATCCGGCTGGCGATGGCCGCGCCGTCTTCAGGTTTCAGGCCATTTTTCAGGTAATCGCTGGCATTGAGTTTCATCTTTACTGGAAATTCCCGGCCCACTTCCTGGCGAACTCGCTTATAAACTTCCAAGAGAAAGCGGAGCCTATTCTCCTCGCTGCCCCCCCATTTATCCGTCCGGCGGTTAGTGTGGGGTGAGAGAAACGAGCTGATAAGGAATCCGTGGGCGGCATGTATCTCAATCCCATAGAAGCCAGCCTCGCGCGCCCTTCTCGCCGCCTGGCCGAAGGCCCAGATGACCTCTTCGATCTCGCCCTCGGTCATAGCCCGGGGATTATACATGCCATTGCCGAAAGGGACTGCCGAGGGTGCCCAGGGCTGGCCGGGAAGAACGCCCGGTCGACTCTGTCGGCCAGCATGACTTAACTGCACAAAAATCTTGCTATCCGTGCCCGCCACCGCCCGGCAAAGGCGCCTCAAGGAAGATATGTTTTCATCCTGGTGGATGCCCGTTTGCCTGAGGTTGTGTCGGCCCATGGTATGGACGAAGGCATGGCCGGTTACGATAAGACCCACCTCTGCCTGGGCCAGATTCCGGTACACGCCGGCCAGGACAGCCGGCGGTCTTCCCCCTTCGTCAGCCAACCCCTCGGCAGTGGCTGCCCGGATGAACCTATTTTTTATCTCCAGCTTCCCTATCTTGGCCGGTTCGAACAAAACTGAGCTGCCCATTATCTCACCCGTAGCGTTCTTCCTTCCAGGGATCGGCTTCGTTGTGGTAGCCTCTTTGCTCCCAGAACCCTGGCCGGTCCTCTTTCATGAATTCCAGGCCGCGCACCCATTTAGCGCTTTTATAGGCATACCTTTTGGGAACAACAAGTCTTAAAGGCCAGCCATGCTCCGGAGTAAGCGCCTGGCCGTTGTGACAATAGGCAAAGAGCACGCCATCGTCTTTAATAACTTCCAGAGGCAGATTAGTGGTGTAACCTGCGTCGCAGTGAACCGTGACATATCTAGCCTCAGGCTTTAGCCTCACCCGGCCGATCAATTCTTTGAAGGTTACGCCCGCCCATCGGTTATCGAGCTTGCTGAAACCGGTTACGCAATGAAAATCAGCCACCACTTCCACCTTCGGCAGTCGCATGAACCCTTGATAGGAGAGGATAACAGGGCTTTCGACCTGGCCAAAAATCTTAAACTCCCAGCTCTCGGGGTCGAACTTGGGCACCGGGCCTATGTGTAGCACCGGAAATTCCTCGGTTACATACTGACCCGGAGGTACCCGGGGATCCTTTGTGTTGGAAGATTGCATAACTGAGATTTTAGCCTGAGAGACTCTTTGTGGCAAGGACTTCTTAAAGCAACATGTCTTTAGCCCGATCTATTCGAAGATGAAATTCCTTTGACCAGCCAGGCTATCTTTTTATCCGGAGCACGCTAATCCAAACACAACCCAAAGTTTGGAAAGGGGGTAGGGAGGAGAACCCTAACCTCACCCCAAGAAGCTTTGCTTCTCGGGGGCCCCGAAATCAAAGGGTTTTCCCCCACAAAATGTCACCCCTGTCCCATAACAACATATTTAGGCCAGCGAAAATATCTTGACCATCTTTTGGCTTTGGGCTAATATTGGGTCGGATGAGAAGCGGGAGTAATTCAGTGGTAGAATGCCAGCTTCCCAAGCTGGACGTCGCGGGTTCGAATCCCGTCTCCCGCTCCAAATTTGTTCTTGAAATTCGGATAGTTGTCCCTCTGCTGCGGTTCCTCAGCCAGGGTTGATTTGATGTCGGTGTCAGTAGCGGTGTCAGTTTGACCCCGAATAATCCTCCTCCTTAAAGTCTCCACCGCCTCCTTTAGATACCCCGGCGATAGGTGGCTGTACCTGAGTGTCATGGCTATGCCTTTGTGGCCCATAAGCTCTTGACCTGCCCCCGATTATTGTACCATCTTAAAAGTTAGAGTTGCTGGTGTGTAGAAACCTTGCGCTTACCGGTAGAAATCATCCATTGGATTCCGCCAAAAGTGGCTCCTTGCTTGGCATCGACTTCAAGATGTAATAGCTCGAACCAGGGTAGAGGCAAAAGGCCAGATTTCAAGCGCAAATAGTGCCTGGCTGTGAAGAGGAATCCTTGCTGCAACACCCTACGCCTTGGGTTTTTCACTAAGTTGTGGGTAGTCAATATTTTGCCGCAAGGGCACTATGGGGGACGAGGAGTTCCTATTTTTTAACCTCGCCCTGGACATCCTGGGCTGCTATCCAGGCGTTCATCGTCTCGGCAGATCAACCACCGAAACCTGAGTCTCAGTAACACCCATTTTCTTGATACCTTAAGCCGCTGGTGGCCCACGACCACTCGACTCGTTCGCTTGTTCCAGGCTATCGGGTCAACAACGCCGAACTAGGCAATAGACTCCTTCAGCTTTTGCTATTCAGGGTCGTCAGGCCCCAAGTCCTTGCGAGGGTTGTAATTAGCAAAATCTAAATCTTTCAGGGGCTTAGTTATTATTTCCACTTGCTACCCTCCCTACCCTAACCTGCGCCCGCGTGCGTTTGACTGCCCGCTCGGTCACCGCCGCTCCGTCTCCAGAGATTCGACTCCACCCTTCCCCCATAGGTTGTCAAGCCCCGCCGTCTTCCGGTTGTGGCATCGTTTACACAGCGATTGCGGATTGCTTTCTACGTTGGCGACACCTTGTGCGATCGGCAGAATATGGTCAACGACTTGAGCTGGCTCGCCACATCCAATCCCTGTGCCAACTCCCATCTTCTTTTCGCAAAGAGGGTGAGCCTTTAAATAAATAAGTCGAATCTTTTGCCACTGGTGCCCATAGCCCCTACGTACTGCTTCCTATCCTCCCGGGTATGGGTAGGGCAGAACCGGGTATCGCTAAGTTCTGGACAACTGGGAAAGGAGCATGGAGTTTTAAGGCGTCGGGGCATAAGGTTTAATATGGGGTTATATAGGGAGATTCTCTCAATGGAGAGTTGGCTTGGGGGTCGACCCCAGCGTGGTCCTTCCAGGTCGTAAACCTTGGCATTGAGTTTCTCTAAGAGTTTCGCCAAGGTAGTCGTCTTGCGCTCATCGGTGAGGAGATGCCAGATTAGAGGAATGGGAGCTGGGCTATATTTCAACTGCAAATCGCTTGTTGGCCAGAACCTTGGTGAGAGAAGAGAACCAGTTAAAATAGATCCTTCAAATCCAGGATATTTCCTTTGGTAAGGTGATCCATTTCCAGGTAAAATCTTTCCCCTGGCCCCAGGCCATTTTTCCCTTGACAGATTTCTAACGCCTTGGTAGATCTTAACCATCACACCAAGACCCCAGCCTCGGGGGGGATGATGGCTTTAGGCGACGATAGGCTACGAAGCACTGACGATAACATAGGAATACGGTGCTTTTTAGAAGG
>JAZFTZ010000239.1:0-6691 GCA_036446955.1 Thermodesulfobacteriota bacterium | reverse complement strand
CTGTAAAAAGGGGACCCAGCCGAGAGGAGCTGGCCGGGCCGGCGGTGCGGGAGGAATTGATCGCCCGCCGCCCCAAGGAGGTGCCGGTGAGGATGAAACCGGTTGCTCCCCGGGAGGGAATTTCTCCGCTTGAGGATATTCACTTCGATTTCGATAAGTACAACCTGAAGGAAGGGTCCAGAAGGGTCTTATATGAGAACTTCCGCTGGCTCACTTCCAATCCAAAGACAAAAGTCGAGATTCAGGGTCATGCCGACGAGCGGGGCTCAGATGAGTATAATCTGGCTCTGGGAGAGAGAAGGGCCGCGGCCGCCCGGATTTATCTACGAACCCTGGGAATAGACTCGAGGCGGATGACCACGATAAGCTATGGGGAATTTCGTCCTGTTGACCCCAGGCATACTGAGGAGGCTTATGCCAAGAACCGCCGTGGCCATTTTGTCGTAATTCCTTAAGTAACAGCCCTAGTCCTGGTCTTATGCAAGGAGGTGGGATGATGAGGTTCTTGAGAAAAAGTCCTTGTTGGTGGCTCTGGATGGCGATTCCTCTGGTCTTCGTCATTAGCGGTTGTGCCGCTAAACAGGCGGTGTCGGAAAAGCCCTCCCTGGCTGCCGAGAAGGGCATGGCTGAGCTGGGCCGACCTTCTCCGCCGACTGATGCCCAGGGGGTGAGGCCAGGCGAGGAGATAGCCCGGCCCGGCATGGAAGCACAACCGGCCCGGCCTGGGGCAGAAAAGAAGCTGGCCGAACCCGGATTAGAGAGACGAATGGCCAAGCCTGCTGGAGAGGCGCCCAGGCCAGGGGTTGTAGAGGAGGTAGTTAAACCCCGGCTGGGCGAGCTGGCCCGAAGGCCGGAGCGCGTGGGCTTGGAAGCTCGACGACCTGAGGCGATAACCTTGGCTCGCCCGACTCCTAAGGCAGTGCCTTCGGCTGAGGGGGCAATCTCCCCATTTAAGGATATTTATTTTGAATTCGATAAGTATAACTTGCGGCTTGATGTAAAATGGGTCTTAAATGATATAGCCAAATGGCTGACAACCAATCCCAAGACTTCGGTTTTGATCGAGGGACATGCTGACGAAAGGGGAACGGACGAGTACAACCTGGCTCTGGGAGAGAGAAGGGCGTCATCAGCCCGGTATTATTTAATGAACATGGGGGTTAGAGAGAACCGGCTGTCAACTATCAGCTACGGGGAATTCCGACCGATCGACCCTGATCGCACGGAAGATGCTTATGCCAAGAACCGCCGCGACCATTTTGTCGTAAAATATTAGTGACGGGGTTGGGCTTCTTGGTCAGATTTCGGGGAAGGTTTGAACAGGCATGAAGAGCTGGTCTTCATACATGTGGCTGGGTGCAATTATCGTCTTGGCGGTGACCGGATGCCTCCCGATAGCGACCGAGGATTCGGTTTTGCGTGTCGAGAGTAGGCTGCGCGGGGTTCAGTTGGAGGTGCAAAAGCTCAAGCGGAATCCTGCGCCTGGTCTTTATTCGCGGGTCGATGATCTGTCCAAGGAGGTGGATAGTTTAAAAGGGGAACTGAGCAGCAGGAAGCGAGAGACCCGGGCCAGCCTGGCTGACCTACTGACCTCCCTGGATAGGATGAAGGGTGAGTTTCAAAAACTTACCGGGGCTATCGAGGAAGCTAAGTTTGAGGCAAGAAAAGGCGCCCATGGGTTAACCGGCCTGAAGGAGGATTTGTCCCCCAAGGTTTACTTTATAGATAACTTGGTCAAGGCTCAGCAAGAAAGGCTCAAGGCCCTGGAGCTTAGTTCTAACCGGGTTCACTCGGCACTGGCGGAATTGGAAAAGTCCCTGGCCAGTGTTAAGGATGAGAACCAAAAGCGGCTGGCCAAGCTGGAGGAAGGTTTGGCCCGGATAGGAGCCTCGCAGAGATCGGCTCTGGTCGCCAAGCCGAAAAGGGTTCCCAGAGAGAAAGGAAAGACCGCCCTAGTCCCTAAACCAGCGGCATCTCCTCCCCCTACACCTATGGAACAGGCTTATCAAGAGGCTTTTGATTCGTATAGCGTAGGTGAGTACAAGCAGGCCAGTGAAAAGTTTAAGAGTTTTTTGAAGAAATTTCCCACCAGTTCCCTGAGGAGCAATGCCCAATTTTGGCTGGCGGAATCCTCCTTCAGCATGAAAAATTACGAGGAAGCCATTTTGGAATATGAGGAGCTATTGGCCAAATTCCCGGGTGGGGACAAGGCCCCGGTGGCCATGCTCAAACAAGGGCTGGCTTTCCTGGAGCTAGGGGACAAGATTGATGCTCGACTTCTCTTTAACCGTTTGGCTGCCAAGTTTCCCAATAGTGAAGAGGCAAAAACCGCCCGTAGCAAGCTCAAGCAGATCAAATAAGCTTCGGTTTCCCCACCTTTAGGAGCCCTGGGTTTGAAGGTGATGGGCATAGAGTCCTCCTGCGATGAAACCGCGGTGGCCATTGTGGAAGGCGAGACCGATATCCTCTCCGATGTGGTGGCCTCCCAGAACGAGATCCATAATCGCTATGGCGGCGTGGTTCCCGAGTTGGCTTCCCGCCGACATATGGAAGTTATCGTATCGGTGGCCGAAGAGGCGCTGGCTCGGGCCAGGGTTGCTCCTCAGGAGCTGGATGCCATCGCGGTTACCTGCGGGCCAGGCCTGATAGGGTCACTGCTGGTGGGACTTTCCTTTGCCAAGGGTCTTGCCTATGGCTGGGGAAAGCCTTTGCTAGGCGTCAATCATCTGGAGGGCCATCTGCTTTCAATTTTTCTGGAGCAGGAGCTCGCCTTTCCTTACCTGGGCCTGGTGGCTAGCGGCGGCCATACCAGCCTTTATCTGGTCAACGGGTTTGGCGAATATGAGTTGTTGGGCGCAACCCTTGATGATGCTGTCGGGGAGGCCTTCGACAAGGTAGCTAAGCTGTTGGGACTCGGTTATCCCGGCGGGGCAATAATCGACCGGCTGGCTAAGGATGGGGACCCAGCGGCGATAGAGTTTCCCCGAGCCAGCTTGTCTGGCAATGCTCTTAACTTCAGCTTCAGCGGCGTGAAGACCGCGGTAGCCTACTTCGTCCGCCGACTTAAGCCGGAGGAATTGGCCACTAGGCTAGCTGACTTGGTGGCCGGTTTCCAGGAGGCCGCGGTGGACATGCTGCTTGAGCGCGCTCGACTGGCGGCCTGCAAATTGGGTTTGAGGCGAGTGGTCATCTGCGGTGGAGTGGCCTCTAACAGCCGCCTTCGCCGTCGCTTTAAGGAAGAACTGGGACTTTTGAACAAAGAGGTCTTCTTCCCTTCGCCTTCACATTGTACTGATAACGGGGCCATGATCGCCCATGCCGGCTTGCGCCGCTTGATCAAGGGGGAGAGTTCGAGCTTGGCTTTGGATGCCCAATCATCTCTGCCCTTGGGTGGGAGGGCTAGCGGGATTTTCTCCTGGGGAAGCCCGAGGCCAAGCCAAAATAAGTAACTGATACCACCTTCCTTTGCCGGTGAAAGATGGTTGGTCCGCGATCCTTGCTGAAAAAATATGGTTTTAGACCCAAGAAGAGGATGGGTCAAAATTTTCTGCTCGACCCTTCCTTGGCCGCTCAGATCGTCTCGTTAGCGGAGGTTGATCAGAAGGATATGGTACTGGAGATCGGCGCGGGCCTGGGTGCGCTCACCATTCCCCTGTCCCAGCGGGCCAAGCGGGTTTGGGCTTTGGAGGCCGACCCGGCGCTGGCGGAACTGCTGATAAAGGAGGTGGGCTTGCCCGATAACGTCGAGCTGGTGGTGGCTGATGCCCTTGAGTTTCCTTTTTACGATCTGGCCCGAAGCCGGCGGATGAAGATGAAGGTAGTGGGCAACCTTCCCTACAGTATAAGCAGCCCGATGATATTCCGGTTGCTGGAACATAAGGATTCTGTTTCCTCCATTACATTGATGTTTCAAAAGGAGGTAGCTCTGAGGCTTATCGCCTCGCCCGGCACCAAGGAGTACGGTCCTTTGACGGTGGCGGCTCAGTTCAGTGCCCAGATTTCCCTGCTCAGGCTGGTCTCCTGCCGCTGTTTCTATCCCAGGCCAAAGGTGGATTCGGCCCTGGTCCGCATGCTGCCATTGACCCGGCCCGGGATGGAGGTGGAGGATCCCGAGGTCTTTCATGAAATCGTCCGGGGGGCCTTTGCCCACCGGCGAAAGACATTGGAGAACTCCCTGGCCCTGTATCGCCCCTTTGGTTTGGAGGCCAAACAGGTGAGCCAGATTGTCACTCGAACGGGATGGAGCTCTAGACGGGGTGAGGAACTGGGGTTAGAGGAGTTTGCCAAGCTGGCGAACGCATTCTCTAAATATCTAGCTGGGGATTCAAAAACCGGGCGTATCAGCCATAAACGAGCCCAAACGAGGTAGAGAGATGCCCGAACTTCCCGAGGTGGAGACCATTCGTGCCGGGTTAAA
Organism: Thermodesulfobacteriota bacterium; assembly: GCA_036446955.1. Classification (GTDB taxonomy): domain Bacteria; phylum Desulfobacterota; class JAZFTZ01; order JAZFTZ01; family JAZFTZ01; genus JAZFTZ01. Next base: position 2,274 of record JAZFTZ010000239.1, on the reverse strand, counting down.
GGACCAGGTGCTGGGAAAGGAGATAGCCCAGGTTCGAGTGAATAGGCCCCAGATAATAGGGCAGCCAGGGGTTAAACTTTTTATTAAGACCCTGGTCAAAGATAAGTTTACCGATCTGGTGCGAAGAGGAAAGTTCCTGGCTTTTACTCTCTCTAACGATAAGATTTTAATAGTCCATTTGAGAATGACCGGGAGGCTGCTGTTATCCCACCAGCCGACGCCAGGCAGACCCGATGTGGTGATAGAGTTTTCCAATGGCGCCAGGCTGATCTATGAAGACCGGAGACACCTGGGCAGAATGATTATCGTTAGGAAGGATTCCAACCTCGACTTGGGGGCAATGCTGGGTCTGGGCCTAGAACCCTTTTCCCCCGATTTCACCGGGCGCTGGCTGGCCGGCAGGTTGCAAAATAGCCGGCGCGCGGTTAAGCTGTTTCTCCTGGATCAAAAGATAATAGCCGGGCTGGGAAACATTTACGCCTGTGAAGCGCTTTTCAGAGCCGGGATTCACCCGCTGACGCCCGGTTGCCGAATTTCATTTGCCCAGGCTTCCCGTCTTAGGCATGCCATCGTTTTCGTGCTCAAAAAGGCGGTGAGCTTGCAGGGAACCTCTTTCTCCGACTACGTGGATGCCTCCGGCCAGCCGGGAAACTACCAACGTTTCCTAAAGGTATATGGGCGGGAGAAAGATAGATGTTTTCGTTGCCGGCAAATGGTGGCGCGCATTAAGCATCAAGGACGCAGTAGCTACTTCTGTCCCGGTTGTCAGCCGTTAGCAGGTTAGTTTCAACAAAAACCCTGATAGAGGAGGTGTGAGATGGTTCGTTCCGGTTTGCTGGTCATTGGCGCGCTGCTCTCTTTGTTTATTCAGGCAGGGAATTTCCCTTTAGCGGGGGCGGCGGAGAAGATGAGGTTCGGTTCCTCGGTTAAGGTCAACCCCCTTTATGTGTTACCCATCCTGGCCGCTGAGGAGAAAGGTTACTGGAAGCAAAGGGGATTGAACGTGGAATTCATCCCCTTCAAGGGTGGTGCCAAGATGCAGAGGGCCTTTGTGGCCGGCGCGGTCGACATGGCGATATCCGCTGCTATTTCACAGGTTCGGTCGACCAGCCGCGGGGTGCCGGCCGTAATCGTAGCGGATATGAAGGCCAGTAATGACATCCACGTCTTTGTCCGGTCAGCTAGCCCCATGAAGAAACCGGCTGACCTGAAGGGGGCTAAGGTTGGGATCAATAGAATTGGCGGCCTGGTCTACACTTACGGCGTGGCCTTGGCCCGGTCCCTGGGTATTGAGAAAGAGGTGAAGTTTGTCGCCGGCGGCGGGTTCCGGCAAGAGGTGGCCGGTTTAAGGACCGGCGTTCTGGATGCCAAGATCTCCGGAGTTTTTGCCATGGCTCCCTTGCTTCACAAGGGAGAGGTGAGATCATTGGTGGCGGTGCGGCCTTATCTGCCCAAGGAGTGGATGGATACCATGATTGCCAGTCACCGTAATACGGTGGCCAAGAGGCCAGCGGAGGTTGAGAAAACTATCCAGGGAATGCTCGAGGCCGGGCAGTTTGTGTTGGCTGATCGGGCCTGGGCCACTAAGAAAATGATGTCATACTGGAGACACTCGGAGGGGTTGGCGCAAAAGGTTTACACTATGCTCAGCTACGGCAAGGGAGGCCGGATAAGCCGTCGGGCGGTAGAGAACATGCTCAAGTTTATGGTTGACTTCAAGATACTAAAGAAGGGCCAACTGCTTCCGGTAAATAAATATTATACCAATCGGTTCGTGGAGTAATGTCCTGTTTTCAGACACTTGCCGGGGGTATTTTGCGGGGGAAACCCTTTGCAAAGGGTTATCCTCCATGCCCCCTTCCCAAACTTTGAGCTGGGTTTGGATTGGCACGGTAGCGCCAATCCAAACAGACCAGCCCGGGGTTAGGTGGTTCAGGGGGAGGGGCCCACGGCCCCGTCCCCCTGGAGGGACTAACTCGGCCTTGGTCCCCCGGGAAGGTTTCCGACCCGCATTTAGGGGTAGACATAAAGGGCTTACAGGTGTAAAATTAAAAATTAATAAAGGCTGGCCATGATGCCTGCTTGTAGATATCTTGTGATCGAAGGCCCTATCGGGGCGGGACAAACCAGTCTGGCGCGGGTTCTGGCGGAAAGGTTTTCCTGCCGCTTGGAGCTGGAGGAGAGCAGCGCCAATCCTTTTTTGAAGGATTTTTATAAGGATCGGCGGGCGTTGGCCTTCGAGACTCAGGTTTTCTTTCTGCTGAGTCGGCACCA
>JAZFTZ010000238.1:0-7624 GCA_036446955.1 Thermodesulfobacteriota bacterium | reverse complement strand
GGCCCTGAGCACGGTAATCTCGTTATGCCGGGCCATCATACCTAAGGTCAAAAGGGTGGAAAGCAGGACGGTAACCGGGATCATCTGATAGATGATCATCGGAATTTTGAAAAGGAAATAGCTGACAGCCAGCCCCACCGGAGCGTTATAGTGAAGCAGTGTGTCCAGCTTTTCTAGGATGTCCACAATAAGATAAAGCCCCACGGTGGCACTTAAGCACAGGGCGAAGAGCTTGAGGTATTCCTTCAGCACATACCTTTGGATAATTTTCATTACAGTTTGGTCCGGAGCTTATTGAACAGCTTGGTGACTGATTCCAGAGCCAGCCCCAGTTTGCCGGTTAACCATAGGTCCTTTTCGTGGGCGGTGGTTACCAGCAGGTATATAGCAACCGCCAGGTAAAGCAGGTTTCCCAAGCTTAATGAGACGGAAGCCGGCATTAAGCCCGCCAGGGCCAGTTGTTTTCCCCCTGCCAGTAACAGGTAGGAGAGAAAAAGGATGCCCAAACCCAGGCTGAATCCCGATAGCCGGCCCGCCCTTCTCGACTGGATGCCGAGCGGCATTCCCAAAAGGGCAAATACGAAAGCAGCCACCGGAAAGGCAATTTTTTGGTACAATTCAACTTCGGCTTTGTACAACCGAGAATATCTTCCTTCCTCTCGCAGGGTTTTTATTCTGTCCCTGAGTTCTTCCAGGGCCATTTCGCTGAGCCGTTTACCTTTTCTTCTACTGTTGGCCAGCACCTGGTCCAGGTTTAACCTCAGTTCGTAGCTGGCGAAGTCCAGCTTGCGATACAACTGAAGGTCCTGACTGGACCGGTGCACGCTGCCATTTTCCAGTCTCAATATCAAGGCCAAGTTGCGCTCATCCAAGACCAGATATCCTTGCTCGGCAATGATTATGTTGGAATTATCCTTCTGGCGCTGGTCAGACACCATAACCCCTTTAAATATTTGGCCTTCATGGGAGACTTTATCCACATATATGGTTAGATCCTGAAAATCACGGTTGAATACCCGTTCTTTTATCCCCAGGGAGGCCTTGCTCTTGGTTATCTTAAACAAGAGTCCCTTAAATGCCATATTGTTGAGCGGCGCAACAAACAGAGACAATATTCCCGCGACGATGGCGGCTGCCAGGCCGAATGCCAACACCGGGGGCAAAAGCTGGTAAAGACTTATGCCGGCTGCCTTCAGCGCGGTTATTTCCATGTCTGAGGAGAGTCTGCCAAAAGCCAGCAGGGTGGCCAGCAGTACCGCTGCCGGTATGGCGTATACAAGAAAGCCAGGCAGCAAGAAAAGTAACAACTGACCTACATAGGCGGCAGGTACCCCCTTATTCACCACCAGCTCAGTCAGGCGCATTATCTTGTCCATGAGGAGCACGAAAGACAGGGCGAGCAGGGAAAGGAAAAAGGGGATGGCCATTTCCTTGAGGAGGTAGAAGCTGATGCGCCAGGTCACTTTTCTCTGCCTCGCTAGTCGGCCACTTGCTGGATCAACCTATATTATCCTGGCTTAGAGTCGTTGTAAATTCCTTTTTTCATCGCTATATATGTTGTTATGAGACATAAGTGGTCTCTCCCGCGGCCCCGTCCCTCGGGAGAGATGATGGGCCAATTTTACCCTTGTTTTTATCTCACTTTGTTGCTAGATTAGCAGTCTTGAAACATCGGCGCGACGTTAGGGTTGGGGAGAGATAAAGTCTGGAGGAGAGAGACCTGAAGAGGTTAACCCCGGCTCAAATAATAGTGGGAAGTTTTCTTCTCACTTCACTGGTGGGCACCTTCCTGTTAGCTTTGCCCCAGGCTTCCAAACAGGAGCCGTTGAGCCTGATAGATGCCCTTTTTACCGCCGTTTCCGCGGTGTGCGTGACCGGCCTGGTAGTTGTGGACACTGGTTCCCGATTTAGTCCTTTTGGCCAGGCGGTGATTTTGTCCCTTATTCAGGCGGGCGGGCTGGGGATAATGACTTTTTCGGTTATCTTCCTCACCGCGTTGGGACGGAGGCTGTCATTTCGCAACCGTTTCGCGCTTAGGGAGGCTTTGGGGTCTACCTCTTCGGGCGAGATCATCCGGCTGGTAAGGTCGGTCTTCATCTATACTTTTGTCATCGAAGCTCTGGGCGCGATCCTGCTGTTTATCTACTGGCGGGGTAGCTTTTCCTTTACCAGCGCGCTCTGGTATGCTATATTTCATAGTGTAAGCGCTTTTTCCAATGCTGGGTTCTCGTTTTTTTCCACTAGTTTAGTGGCCTACCGGGGTGATATCTATTTGAACCTGGTGATAACGAGCCTGGTCTTGGCCGGGGGGATAGGCTTTGTGGTGCTTGTCGATATCAGGAATTTCGCGGTTAACCGGCTTCTAAGGCAGCGCCCCAAGGGCCTATCATTTCACTCCAAGGTGGTTTTATCAACCACGGTTCTCCTGATTCTGGGGGCCTTTGTTGTTTTTTTTCTGCTGGAAGGGAATAACAGCCTTGCTGGTCTTCCGGTCAAAGAAAAAATTTTGGCCTCCTACTTTCAATCAATTGCTCCCCGGACGGCCGGATTCAATACAGTAAGTTTCAGCTCGGTCAGCCCGGCCACCCTGTTTTTCATCATCATGCTCATGTTCGTAGGCGCGTCGCCAGGTTCAACCGGCGGCGGCATCAAGACAAGCACGGCGGCTATTATCCTCGCGGCTGCTTTCAACTGGTTCAAGGGCCGGCCATCGGTGCATATGTTCCACCGAACCGTGCCGAAAGATGTGGTAAGTAGAGCCGTGTCCATTGCCGCGGTCAACTTAGTCCTGGTAACCTTGAGTACCTTTATCTTGGTGGTGGTGGAGTTGGGCGGGCTATCCTTGGGGGAGGGCGACCGGAGTTTCCTTCAATTCTTCTTCGAGGCTGCCTCTGGGTTGGGAACGGTTGGACTGAGTACTGGTATTACCGCCGCGCTTTCCGGCGTGGGCAAGCTGGTATTGACGGCCACTATGCTTGTGGGCCGGGTGGGTCCCTTGACCATTGCCATTGCCCTGGCCACCAGGGAGTCCAGGGCCGCGTTGACATATGCTGAAGAGCGCATAATGGTGGGATGATGAGGAGGGGGGAATGGGACAGTTCGTAGTAATTGGCCTGGGACACTTTGGCTTTAACGTGGCCAAGAGCCTCTACGAGATGGGGCATGAAGTTCTGGGGGTGGATAAGTCCAAGGAAAAGGTGGACCAGATCAAGGACTTCTCCAGCCAGGCCGTTCAGGCCGATGCCTGTGAAAAGAAGGTCTTGATGGCCCTGGGGGTGGAAAACGCGGAAGCGGTAATTGTGAGCATGGGTGGTAGGCTGGATACCTCAATCCTAGCCACCCTGTACTTGAAGGAGATCAAGGTCAGCCGTATCATCGTCAAGGCCGTTTCTGACGACCATGGCCGAATCCTGGAGCTGGTGGGTGCATCCGACGTGGTATTTCCGGAGAAGGATATGGCCATAAAGCTGGCAAATACGCTGGCCTTCCCCAATGCTCTGGACTACCTGCCTCTGGCTCCCGGGTTCAGCATCATTGAAATCGCTCCCCCCGGTGTATTCATAGGGAAGAACTTGGCTGATCTTGATCTCAGAAACAAATATCATGTTCAGGTCATCGCGGTCAGGGAGCTGGTGCCTGACCGAGTTAATTTGATTCCCCGAGCAAATACCAAGATCAAGGACAGTGACATCCTGGTCATCTTGGGCCGGGACGATGACCTGGCTAAGCTCAAGGGTTTTTAATAGATTGATTAGGATGCAGGGTTGGAAAGATTTCCTATAAAGCGCAGGTCAACCAGACAGATAAAGGTGGGAGACGTTACCATCGGTGGTGATGCCCCTATCCGGGTACAGTCGATGACGGACACCGATACCGAGGATGTTGAGGCCACCATTAACCAGATTGTACGTCTCCAGGAAGCAGGCTGTGAGTTAGTCAGACTAGCGGTACCCACCATGGCCGCGGCCCGGGCCATCTCCAAGATAAAGGAAAGTATAGCTATTCCTTTGATCGCTGACATCCATTTCAACTACCGCCTGGCCCTGGCCGCGCTTGACAACCGCGCCGACGGGTTGCGCATAAATCCCGGCAACATCGGGAGTCGCAAAGGTGTAAGCGCGATAATAAAAGCGGCCAAAGAGAGGGGTGTGTCTATAAGGATAGGGGCCAACGTGGGCTCTCTTCCCGCCGAGATCCTGAACAAGTACACTCATCCCACCGCCCCGGCCCTGGTGGAATCGATTTTGCACTACCTGGACTTCTTCGAAGAGCAACAATTTGATCAGATCAAGCTGTCCTTAAAGGCTTCTGATGTGCCCACCACTGTAGCCGCCTACCGGATGATCGCCTCCCAGGTAGATTATCCCCTACACTTGGGGGTGACGGAAGCCGGCCCGCTTCTGACCGGCAGCATAAAGTCGGCCCTGGCTTTAGGCATCCTCTTGACCGAGGGTATCGGAGATACTCTTCGGGTCTCATTGAGCGGCGATCCGGTGGAAGAGGTCAGGGTGGCTTATGCGATTCTAAAAGGCTTGAGAATCAGGTTTCGCGGGCCGGACATCATCTCCTGCCCGGGCTGTGGGCGAACCAAAATGGATGTGGCCGCCCTGGCCATGGAGGTGGAGGCGGGCCTGGCGCATATAACCGCGCCGCTTAAAATTGCCCTCATGGGCTGTGTGGTCAATGGCCCGGGTGAAGCCCGGGAGGCCGACCTGGGGATTGCCGGGGGCAAGGGCCGGGGGGTCCTGTTCAAACGAGGCGAGCTTATCAAGCGGGGCAAGATTAAGGAACTGGTGAAAACCTTGATCCAGGAAGCGGAAAGGCTGGCCCGAGCGACTACTGATGCCTGAGTTGGAGAGGAAGAGGGGAAGATGCGTTTTTCCCGAACACTTATACCCACGCTGAAGGAGATTCCCAGCGAGGCCGAGCTGATCAGCCATCAACTCATGCTCAGGGCGGGCATGATTCGCAAGCTGGCCGCGGGCGTATACAATTTTCTACCCCTCGGGTTGAAGGTTATAAAGAAGGTTGAGAAGATTATTAGAGAGGAGATGGACCGAATAGGTGCCCAGGAGGTGTTGCTGCCCGGGATCCAGCCGGCTGAGCTATGGAGGGAGACGGGCCGCTGGGACATATATGGCAAGGAGCTGCTTCGCTTCAAGGACAGGCATAATCGTGACTTCTGTCTGGGGCCCACTCATGAGGAGGTGATAACCGATCTCGTTCGCCGCGAGGTGCGCTCCTACCGGCAGTTGCCGCTGTTTCTTTATCAGATACAGACCAAGTTTCGCGATGAAGTGCGGCCCCGCTTTGGCCTGATGCGCTGCCGGGAATTCGGCATGAAGGATGCTTATAGCTTCGATGCCGACGAGAAGGGGGCCCAGGAAAGTTACCAGAAGTTTTATCAAGCCTATTTGAAAATCTTCTCCCGGATCGGTCTTCAGGTTAAGGCGGTGGAGGCCGATACCGGCCCTATCGGAGGCAGCCTGTCCCATGAGTTCACGGTTCCGGCCGATGCTGGGGAGGATGCCATCGCTCATTGCCTGGGTTGCGGATATGCCGCCAATTTGGAAATGGTGCACTGTCCGGTTGTTTCCCAGGCGCGTGAGGCAGAGAGGGATTTGGAGAAGGTTCACACCCCCGGGGTCAAAAGGGTTGAGGAGGTGGCCTCGTATCTTAACGTGTCGCCTCAAAATTTGGTTAAGACGGTCCTTTTCAAAACAGAAAAAGGCATGTTCGCCGCGCTGGTCCGAGGCGACCACGAGGTAAACCCGCTGAAACTGAGGAAGTTTCAGCGGGCTCAAGAGATGGAATTGGTCGAGGAGTTGGCCGCTGACCAGGGAGAGAAGCTTCCCTTAGGATATGTCGGCCCGGTGGGATTGGAAGTACCGATCGTGGCTGATCAGGCGCTCCAATCCATGGGTAACTTCGTAACCGGTGCTAATAAGGCCGATTATCATTACCTGAACGTAAACGTGGGCCGCGACTTCAGGCCGGATGCCTGGGCAGATATCAGAACGGCCCAGCCCGGGGACCTTTGCCCCAGGTGCAGCCAGCGGCTCAATTTCGTGCGTGGTATCGAGGTGGGACACTGTTTCTACTTAGGCACAAAGTACAGCCACAGCCTGAGAGCAACTTTCCTCGATGCTCAGGGTAAGGAGAGAGATTTGCTCATGGGTTGCTATGGCATCGGCATAGGGCGCACGGTGGCGGCGGTCATCGAGCAGAGCCACGATGATCAGGGCATCATCTTTCCCTTGGCCCTGGCCCCGTTCCAGGTCATCATTGTTCCCTTAAATTGTGAGCGAAAACAAGTGGTGGAGGTAGCGGAAAAGATCTATCAGGAGCTAGCCGGCCGCGACATTGAGGTCCTGCTCGACGACCGGGACGAGAGAGCGGGCACTAAATTAAAAGATGCCGACTTGCTTGGGATCCCCTTGCGAGTGACCGTGGGAGAGAAAAGCCTTCGCCAGGGTTCGGTGGAGCTTCGGGAGAGAGCCAGCCTAGAGGTGCGGCTGGTCAAGGCTGAGGATGCGTCCCGGGAAGTGCTGCTTTGGCTGGAGAATAATTCAGTCTCCCCTTAGCTGCTAGGGGGCGGGTGGTTGAGGAATGAATTCAATTGATATTTAAGAATTTGACTGCCAGAGAAAGGATCATCTTCGCCTTGGACGTGCCTGACTATAATCAGGCCCTGGGCTGGGTCAGGCGGCTAAAAGGGCTGGTAGGTTTCTTCAAAGTGGGCCAGGAGTTGTTTACCAGCTGTGGTCCCAGGGTGGTGGAGTCGGTCAAGGCGGAGGGTGGCCGAGTATTCTTGGATATGAAGTTTCATGACATTCCTAATACGGTAAAAGGCGCAGTGGCATCAGCAGCTAAGCTGGGAGTCGACATGTTAACCCTCCATTGCCTGGGGGGATTCCAGATGATGCACGAGGCCAGCCGGGCCGGTGCGGGCAAGGGCCGGCCGGCTTTGCTGGGAGTGACCGTGTTGACCAGTCTGGGGGAGGAGGCGGTTAAACAGCTTGGCTTGGCCCTTTCCCTGGAAGAGGAGGTGGTGTTGCTGGCCCGACTGGCCCGACAGGCTGGGCTGGATGGGGTAGTGGCTTCCCCTCTGGAGCTGGCCAGTCTAAGAGAAGTTTTGGGTGATGATCTCCTTTTGATCTGCCCGGGAATACGGCCCTCCTTTTCCCCTTCCCATGATCAAGCCCGACAGGCGACGCCGGGGCAAGCGGTGAGGGCTGGAGCCGACCTGCTGGTTATTGGCCGGCCAGTGCGGGAAGCTGCCGACCCTGACGCGGTTTTGGAGCTGGTCGTGGACGAGATCGAGGCTGCTTTGCGCGCTGAGGAGACTGGCGGGGGAGCAAGGTGGGTGCCGGTGAAATAAATCTTTTTTTCTTCCTATTTTTCTATTGACTTTTTTTTCACAGCAGGTTTAATATCAAAAGATAAGCTTGGCTGTGTCCAGCAAAGTCTGGCGCTGGCGTAGCTCAATCGGTAGAGCAGCTGATTTGTAATCAGCCGGTTGCGGGTTCGAGTCCCATCGCCAGCTCCGACAAGTTGAGAAGGAGGGGTACCCGAGTGGACAAAGGGGGCAGACTGTAAATCTGCTGGCGAAGCCTTCGGAGGT
>JAZFTZ010000237.1:0-3194 GCA_036446955.1 Thermodesulfobacteriota bacterium | reverse complement strand
CCTTCGATTATTTCTATTTCAAAAAGGGTATAAAGTCCTGGCCGGAGAATTACAAAAGAGTGAGGAAACAACCACGACCGGGGAAGAGCCTTCCGTGAGAAACTTTCAGCCGCTGTATTTATTAAGAATACTAATATAAGCTGAAATAACAGTGTGTTGATTAGCAAGTAAGTATACGGATGGTAGGGAGTATAGCCATAGGGATCTTGAGAGTAGGTATTCTCTTGGGATTGGTCATCTGCCACGTCGCTGCCGAGAAGCTGAAAGTGGGAATTGCCGTCAAGCTGACCTCTAAATACTATCTGCCCATACTGGTTTTAGTAGGGCGATCTTTTCTGAATAATGCCGGGGCAAAATACGATTTCAGCTATCTCTTGACAGATTAGCACCTCGATGTAAAAATTGTGGCGCATCTTGGAGGCTAAGGAGGCGGTTATGGAGGCCCGTAAGTTTGTCGGCAAACATTTCCCATGGTTGGATGCCTTACCCAAGGTAACAGGAGAGGCACGTTATGTCGCGGATATAGATTTGTCCGGAATGGTTTATGGAAAATTGCTGAGAAGCCCGTTGGCCCATGCCAGGGTCTTAAACGTAGATTTGAGCGGCGCCAGGAGGGTTCCTGGTGTGAAGGCAGTGGTGGCGGCCGAGGATGCCCCGGACATCAAATTTGGCAACTCTGGCAACCTGGTTAAGGACCGGAAACTTTTTGCTCGCGACAAGGTGCGCCATCTGGGGGAGCCTATAGTTGCTGTTGCCGCGATTGATGAGGATATCGCCGCGGAGGCCCTAAGCCTGATAAAGGTCGAATATCAGCCCCTTCCAGCGATATTCGAGCCTGAGAAAGCGGTGAGGCCGGAGGCGCCGTTGATCCATGAGGAGATTGAAAAATATGAGGCAGTGCCGAATTTGATCAAATACGGTAATGTATGTTCCTTCAGCGCTGTCCACCACGGGGAATTGGATCCGGCCTTCCGCGAGTCCTACCTGGTATGCAAGGATGATTTCCGGACGCCGATGATCCACCAGGGATATATGGAGACTCTGGCCTGTATTGCCAGCGTCGACCAGTCAGGCCGGGTAGTACTCTGGACGTCTACCCAATGTCCCTTTGGGATGCAAGCGTTGCTCGCCCAGGTACTATGCATTCCGCTGGCGAGAGTCCGGGTCATTTGCCCTCCAATCGGTGGAGCCTTCGGGGGCAAAAACACGATGGATATCGCGCCCTATGCGGCTCTTTTAGCCCTAAAGGCGAGAAGGCCAGTCAGGATAGTGTTGGGCCGCGATGAGGAATTCCTGGGCACTGGCGCCCGGCACCCAGCCGCCATCGAGTTGAGGACCGGTGTTGCCCGTGATGGGACCTTCTTGGCCAGTGAGGCTTGCATGGTCTTTGATACCGGGGCTTATGCTGACTTTGGCCCCGCGGTTTCCTCTCAGGCGGTCCAACAGATGTTTGGGCCATACAACATCCCCAATCTTAGGTTCGAAGCCCGGGCCGTTTACACCAATAAGCCCAGCGGAGGCTGTTGCCGGTCTCATGGTTCAGCACAGCCGACCTTCGCCTTTGAATCTCAGATCGATTTAATTGCTCAGAGGCTTGGTATCGACCCGCTCGAGCTGCGAATGAAGAACCTAATTAAAAAAGGAGAGCCCGATTCCCTGGGCAGGCCGATGAATAACGATAGCCAGTCCCAAATAGTCCAAAGGGCCGGCGAATGGATCAAAGAGAAAAGGAAGAGGCTCAAACCTAATCGGGGCTTAGGAATGGCTCTGGGGATGTGGCATAGCGGTGGCCGGTCCTCCAGTACCGTGGTGAAGCTCAATGAAGATGCCTCCTTGACCGTCCTGACTGGCGCCGGCGAGGTTACCGGGACGAGTGCCGCACTGGCTCAGATTGCTGCAGAGGAGCTGGGGGTGGGAATCGATAGCATTCATCTTCCCCCCGTGGATACTGACCTATCCCCTTTTGACGTGGGAAGCTCCGGCAGTAGGATCGTCTACAATGTAGGAAATGCCTTAAGGCAGGCGCTGGCCAGCATAAAGAAAAAGCTGTTCGAATTGGCCAGCGAAAGGCTGGAGGCCAACCCGGCTGACCTCGAGGTGCGCAACGGAGCTGTCTGCGTCAAGGGATCACCGGAAAAGAGTATTTCTATGCAGGATTTATCCAGGTTCAGTTGCCGGCGAAAAGGGGGGCCAATTATCGCCGCAGGCTCTCACTTGGAGAAGCCGATGCCATACGATTCCAGCCGAACCAAGGGACTAGTCGCCATGAGCGCGAGGAACCGGGCCTTTGTGGCGCAGGCAGCTGAGGTGGAAGTTGATCTTGATACTGGACAGGTCCAGGTAATCGAGATTGCCTCCTTTCACGACATCGGGGTCACCATAAATCCCATGGGAGCTGAGGGCCAGGCAGAGGGTGGCGCGCTCCAGGGGTTGGGATTCGCCCTTATGGAAGAAATGGTCTTCCAGCAGGGAAAGCCGCTGAATCCCAAACTAAAGGATTACCACATCCCCAAAGCCGTTGACGCACCCCCCGTAACCGCCTTCTTTATAGAGGATGGAGCAGGACCTGGGCCCTTCGGCGCCAAAGGTTTAGGCGAACTACCGGTTATTCCCACCGCGGCGGCTATCGCTAATGCCATTGATGATGCAGCAAAGATAAGGGTCAGGGAATTGCCCCTATGTGCGGAAAAAGTATGGAAAGCCCAGGCAAAGCAAAGAGGAAGCTACTAGGTATACGATTATAGTCAATGAAATGGGCCGTCAAATCCCCTTCTGACCTACCCTTACCTATTTGTATCACTTGCAAGGTTAGAGTTGCCGGCATATAGGGGCTCCAGGAAAATGGCTGTATAGCATTGGGAGCGGGCGAGCTATATTTCAACTGCAAATCGCTCGCCAGCCAGGGCCTTGGTAAGGGAAGATTACCAGTTAAAATAGCTATCTCAAACTTGGAATATTTCCTGGTGAGCATGACTTATTTCCAAGTGATTATTATGCTCAAGGATGGATAAGGAAGGATATGCCATATCCAGGCATTTGTGCTTCGAGAAATATTCCATCATTTTATAAAGGAGGGAATAATGGGAGGAAACCATGGCAAAGGAAATTATTAACAGGCATCCGCAGCTACCCTTAAGTGGAGCGGTCAGAAAGGGAAAGTTTGTATTCATATCGGGGCAAATCCCTAGCAACTC
>JAZFTZ010000236.1:0-10136 GCA_036446955.1 Thermodesulfobacteriota bacterium | reverse complement strand
CTATATTTGTCTATCTGACAACGCTTCGAAAAATGCTGATGGCCTCCGTACCCTACCACAGTCGATCTCAATGTCAATAGAAAATCACTAAAGGGTATGTTGTTATGAGACCTAGCCGACACCCCCAGGGCAAGATCCAGGTGTTTTTTTTGGGGGGGCTTCCCGAAGGACGGGGCCGTGGGCCCCTCTGTGTGGGGTAACCCTTTTTAAAGGGTTACCCCACACACACACCCCTTCCAAACTTGGGGCTAGGGGGTTCAGGGGGGAGAGGTCCGCGGCCCCGTCCCCCGGGAAAAACTCAGGGTTTCTCCCACAAAACACCCGCGGCCCTAGCTTATTTTCTTTGAAACGAGGAAGGAATTAATATATATTTAACAACCAGTTCTAAATGAGGTAAGCCGGGTTGCTCAGTCTGGATAGGTAGCTTTTCGTCTTGTCCTTGTTCAGGGGCTTTGAAGGGGTTGTGCCAGCCAGAAACCTAGAACGGAGTCTCAACTTATCCGCCTGCATAGGGCCCAACTTAATCGGTCGGCTGGAAGAAGCCCTGGCCAGCCACGGGATGGCCGTTCCCTCAAGGTGCAAGCCTTGATAGAGACACTTAAAAATGCCAGGTTAGAGGTGGTCAGCGCCCAGATCGCCTTCTGGGAGGACATCTTCGAGGTGGACATCCAATAACGAAGCTGGGAGAAGAGATGAAGCGAATAGTAGTGGCAATAACCGGAGCGTCAGGCAGCATTTATGGTATCAGGGTTCTGGAAGTTCTACAGACCATACCCGAGATCGAGGTCCATCTGGTGATATCAGAAGCCGCAGCTACCACTATCGATAGTGAAACCGATTTCACAGTAGAAAAGGTGGCTGCCCTGGCTGACGTGGTTCATTCCAATAAAAATATCGGCGCCACTGTCTCCAGCGGCTCCTTCAAGACGGCAGGAATGATTATCGTTCCATGTTCCATTAAGACTCTGTCGGCAGTAGCCCATTCTAATACTGAAAATCTCATCATCCGGGCGGCTGATGTTACCCTGAAGGAGCGACGCAAACTGGTGCTGGTGGTGCGGGAGACACCGCTTCACCTGGGCCACTTGAGGAATATGACCCGGGTGACCGAGACGGGCGGCATAATCTTGCCCCCTGTACCTGCTTTCTATAACAAACCCAAGACCTTAGAAGACATCATCAACCATTTGGTCGGCCGGGTTCTGGACATATTTGAAATCGAGCACCGATTGTTCGAAAGATGGAAGGGCACGGGCAAATAATGATTCGCTCAGCTCCCGGGGACGGGGCCGTGGGCCCATCCCCCGGGGAAAGATCACCCCAGGACAATATAAAATTTCACATTTTTCCCCTTGCCAGGGCATTTTCCTTTCTTTAGAATGAAAATACTTTGCTGACGCGGTATCGAGGCCCCCGGGGCAAACGGATCTTTCCCGGTTGGTTTGGCTAAAACAACAAGGTTGACGATGCCAGCGGTACTAACAGACAAGCTCAAGGTAGGTATGAAGCTTTGCCAGGCACTATATACCGACAAGGGAAAAGTGTATCTGCCGGCAGGCACTATTCTGGACGAAAAACTGCTGGCTGAACTTAGCCGGGCCAGGTACAAATACGTGCGAGTGGACTCGAGCAGCCTCAGCCATAAAAAGGCTGCCCCGCCAGCCAGCGATTTTGAAGACCGATTAGAGGAGAGATTCAGCCGGGTGGCTTTATGTCCTTTCCTTCGCCTGATCAAAGAGGCGCTCAAAGCGGCGATGACCACGGGCAGCCAGGGATAAGCTGACTGCCCCGAGTGGGGTCTGTATTCATGCCCAGCTTGGACGTAAAAAAGAAGCTGGAGGGGATGGCCGGTCTTCCTTCCATACCCCGGGCGGCCAAGCACATCTCCGAGCTGGCAACCACCCCGCATACACCGATGAAGCGTCTGGAACGGGCCATTGGCAGCGACCCGGCCATGGCGGCCAGAATGCTCAGATTTGCCAACTCCGAGATCTATGGCTTTCCCAACCGGATTGATTCCCTTTCTCATTCCTTGATTTTGCTGGGCGTGGATATGATCCGAGGCCTGATCTTAAGCACTCGGGTGATGGAGAGCAATCTTGCCGAGGCCGAGGCCCTGTGGAGACATTCGCTGGCCGTTAGTTGGGTGGCCAGTGAGCTGGGCGTTCGCGTTGGCCTGAAGGATTTGGAAAGGATCTCTCTGGTAGGCTTGTTACATGATTTAGGCAAACTGGCCCTGTTGGTTTTGTTTCCCGGAAAATATGAGACCGTGGCTCGCAAGGTGAGAATAAATAAGCTCGATTCCCTGGCCGCAGAGATAGAGGTCTTTGGCGTCGGCCATGCTGAGGTGGCGGGTCAGCTGTGCCAGAGTTGGTCGCTACCGTCATCCATTTATGCGCCTATCGTACACCATCATTCTCCTGACCAAGCCAAAGAGGGCTTCGCCCTCGCCGCGGTGATCCATGTGGCCGACGTGATTGTAAAGGCGGCAGGCGTAGGGCACACCCATGACACATATGTGCCTCCGGTGGTAAATGACGCCTGGCGAGAGTTGGGCATCAGTGAGGATGACCTGAAGGAGGTTGTGTTTGACGCCGCGGGTCAGTTGAGGAACCTGGAACTACTGGATCCTTTTTCAGGGTGAGGTATGGCTAGCTCCCGGGATAGAAGGAGGAGCATTTTAATAGTTACCAAAGAGGACCTTTTCGGCCAGGGCATGTCCAGCGCGCTGAAAAGCAAAGGCTACCGGACCTGGGTGGCGACAAAATTCCGGCTAATTCTGGACCGGGTTTACCTGGCCCCCCCCGACCTGCTGCTTCTAGATGAAGAGGCTACCAGGGAAGGGAGCCAGGACATCATTACCTGGATGGTCGCGGGCGATTTTCAAGGCCGGGTGCCTCTGATCATTATGGTGGATGAGGGCGGACTCGCCCGGGTAGCCAGAATGCGCCGGCTGCCGGTGGATGATTACTTGATCAAGCCCTTTGCTCAAGAGGAATTATTGCTCAAGGTGGATCTGTGCTTCCGCCGGAGAGAAAGACAGTGGGAGCGCAATCCTCTGACCCTGCTTCCGGGAAATTTGCGGATCATCCGGGAGATTCAGCGCCGTCTGGATATTGATGAGCCGTTTGCCTTTGCTTACAGCGACCTATCTGATTTCAAGCCCTTCAATGACCGATACGGCTTCTCCCGAGGCGACGAAGTCCTGCACATGACCGCCAGGATAATGACCAATACCGTCAAAGAGCTTTGCCAGCAACGGGGGTTTGTGGGCCACATAGGCGGCGATGATTTCGTCTTCTCCACCGATGCTGACATAGTCGATGAAGTTTGCCAGCAGATGATCGAGCGATTTGATTTTGTCCTTCCAACTTTTTATGAGGAAGAAGATCGCGAGCGCGGCTTTATTGTATCCTTGGATAGAAAAGGCAATGAGAACCGGTTCCCCTTCATGAGCCTTGCCATAGGGATAGCCACCAACGAAACCCGTAAATTCAGCCACTATGGTGAGATAAGCGAGGTGGCCAGCGACCTGAAAAACTTCGCCAAGAAATGGCCTGGCAGCCATTACTACAGGGACAAGCGAGTGAGATGAAATTTGTCGCCGACGAGATGTTGGGGAAGCTGGCCAAATGGCTACGAATCGTCGGCTGCGATGTGGTTTATAAGAACAAGATATCTGATAGCGAACTCCTCGATTATTGCCGAAAAGAGGGTCGAATACTGCTCACTCGGGATACCCGCCTTGTAGCCGAGGGTAAAGATATCGCTTCCTTGCTGATTGCCAGCGATCATTTTCGGGAACAAATCAAACAGGTTCTTAAGGCCTTCGCTATTGACCCTCGCCGCCGACCGCTCAGCCGCTGCCTGCGCTGCAATCAACCACTAATACCCGAGGATAAACAGGCGACCAAGGACTTTGTCCCGCCCCATGTTTTTCAGACACAGGAGGAGTTCTGGCGCTGCCCTAGCTGCCAAAGGCTCTATTGGCCCGGCACCCACCACCAGCGCATGTTGGAAGAACTGAAGAAAATGGTGGCCTGAATTCGCTGGGGGAAAACCTTTCCAGGGGGGAAACCCTTTATAAAGGGTTTCCCCCACAAACAGGCGCCCGGCCGCGCTACCTGGAAGTGAAAGAATCCCTTGACAACACCGTTTGTCTGAATAATATTACTAGCAGCCTTAAAAAGCTCTGCGAGTTCCTCTACAAGGTTTATTTAGGGGTAAGTTTATGATTCAGGTAGATAATCTATCCAAATACTTTGGACATGTGGGTGCGGTAAAAGACCTTAGCTTCTCAGTAAACAAAGGCGAGGTGGTGGGGTTTCTCGGCCCTAACGGCGCTGGCAAGACCACTACCATGAGAATACTAACCGGATTTCTACCAGCCACTGAAGGCAAGGCCCAGGTAGCCGGCCTAGACCTGAGCAAGTATCCCTTAGAGGCACGCCGCCTGATCGGGTACTTGCCGGAGGGAATTCAAGGTGTGCCGCTGTATCATGAAATGACCGTGACCCAGTACCTGAGTTTCGTTGCCGAGGCCAAGGGCGTTAAGAAAGAAAAGAGAAAAGCCACGGTGGACAGCGCGCTGGAGAGTTGCGGCCTGGTGGGAGTTCGTAATCGAATCAGCGGAAAACTATCCAAGGGCTTCCGCCAGCGAGTGGGATTGGCTCAGGCGTTGGTTGGTGACCCAGAGGTGTTGATCTTGGACGAGCCCACCATTGGCCTGGACCCGGAGCAAATCATAGAGATCAGGGAATTGATCAGGAAAATGGCCGGCCAGCGAACCGTCATCCTGAGCACTCACATCCTTCCCGAGGTCAGCATGACCTGCCAACGAGTCCTCATCATCAATGAGGGAAGGTTGGTGGCCATGGGCACGCCCGAGGAATTGATGTCCCAAACCAAGGAGGCCAACAAGCTCAACCTTACCGTGGAAGGCCCGCCCGAGGAAGTGCGCCAGTGTTTAAACGGTGTCCCCGGGGTGGTCAGATTATCACTCCAAGGGGAGCAGGGGAATCAGACCACTTTTCTGGTTGAAACAGACACCCAGCTGGATAAGAGAAGGGAGCTGGCCGCCGCGGTGGTCAACAATGGCTGGGGGCTGTTGGAGCTGAAGCAGGTCTCAGCCAACCTGGAAGAGATCTTCGTAAAGTTGGTCAAACACGAGGGAGGAGAGTAACGTGACCGGTCTGATCCCCATTTTCAAGCGAGAACTGCGGGCCTATTTTCGCTCGCCTGTTGCCTATGTAGTGATCGCCATGTTCCTGCTGATAACAGGCTATTTTTATTACAACAACCTGGCGCTATTCAGCATAATCAGCATGCAGGCCATTCAAAACCCTTCCCTGGCCCAGGAACTGAACTTCACCGAAATGGTGTTGAACTCGGTCTTTCGCAACATGGGGGTGATCTTTCTGTTTCTGGCACCTTTGCTCACCATGAGGCTTTTCTCCGAGGAGAAAAGGACCGGCACCATAGAGCTTCTCTTGACCTGGCCGGTAAAAGATCTCGGGGTGGCTCTGGGGAAATTTGGCGCCGCGCTGGGGTTGGTGGTCGTTATGCTGGCCTTAACCGGCACCTACCCGGCGCTAATGTCTGGGTTGGGGCAGGTAGAGCTGGGGGCGATATTCTCCGGCTATCTGGGCATTTTCCTTATGAGCGCCTCGCTAATAGCCCTGGGTATGTGGTTCTCTTCCTTAACCGAAAACCAGATTATAGCCGGCACGCTAACGTTGGTCATTTCGCTGTTGCTCTGGGTAATCGGCTGGGCCGGTACTTTTATAAAGCATGATTTAATGAGAGCGGTGATCAGTGAAATCGCCATTGCCGGGCACCTGGATAACTTCGCCAAAGGGGTTATCGATACCCGGGACGTGATTTATTACTTGAGCTTCACCGCCTTTTTCATATTCTTGACCCTCAGATCTCTGGAATCAAGGCTGCGGAGAGTCTAACATGAGAAGTTTGAGAACAATTACGGGAGGATTGTCCCTGGCTTGCCTGGCTGGCGCGGGTATCTTATGGGCCATCTATGGCAAGCTAACAACGCTCAGCGCCATCCCCCTGCTGGTCGGTCTGGCTTTGCTCTTGGTTTTCCTATACTGGAACTTCACCGAGGTTCGGGGGTTTCTGGCTAAGCGCTCCACTCGCTACGGATTGAACGTGACCATTCTCATCCTGATAACCCTGGGGATAATTACCCTGGTGGAGGCTATATCGGCTAAGTACTATACTCGCTGGGACTTGACTATGGGCAGGCGTTACAGCCTATCCAAGCAAAGCAAGAAGTTCCTGGACAAGGTGACCGTCCCGGTTAAAGTCCTGGCCTTTTACCGGCTGGACCAGGAGGGGCGGAGCGAGTTGGAAGAACTGCTGAAACAGTACAAATCTTACTCGCCCCGGTTTAGCTTCGAGATAGTGGACCCCGACCTTCAACGCCAGACCGCGCAGCGATACGAGGTGACCGCCTATGGCGCTATAGTGTTGGAATCGGGCGAAAAGCGAGAAACCATCTTTGAATCCAGCGAGCAAGCCATCACCAACGCCATTTTGAGGGCCAGCCGTCTTGAGAAAAAAATCGTCTACTTCCTGGCCGGTCACGGTGAACACAGCATCAAAGATGGACAGAGGGCGGGGCTGAGCCTGGCCAAGCGGGCGATCGAGGAGGCTAACTATGAGGTTAAAGAGCTGGTACTGATTGAGCAGAAGGAAGTGCCTAAGGATATCTCTGTCTTGGTGATAAGTGGTCCCAAGAAGGACTTCCTGCCCGAGGAGGAGGCGGCGATAAAAAATTATATTGAGGATGGCGGCAAGATACTTTTTCAGCTGGAACCCTTCACCGTCCCCAAACTGGCCAAGGAGTTGGCCTCCTACGGAATATTGTTGAAAGAGGATATAGTTGTGGACAGGCTAAGTCGCCTCTTCGGTGGTGATTATTTCGTTCCGGTGGTAACCAACTACGGGGACCATGATATAACCAGGGACTTTAACCTGGCGTCCTTCTTTCCCACCGCGCGCTCAGTCTTCTCCAAGACCCAGCTGGAAAAGGGAATAGAGACTCAAGAACTGGCCCTGGCCAGCCCAGATAGCTGGGGGGAGACCAACCAGAGATTGCTGCAGAAGGGCCAGGCGAGCTACGATGAAAAAGAGGACGTCAAGGGACCCATTCCTTTGGCCGCCATCTCCACGGTAAAGCCTAAGGATCCGGACAAGAAGGTTCATGCCCGGCTGGTGGTCTTCGGCGACTCTGATTTCAGCAGCAATGCTTATCTGGGCATGTCCGGAAACAGCGATCTGTTTCTTAACACCATCCGCTGGCTGGCGGAACAGGAAGAGCTTATATCAGTACGCCCTCGGCAGAGAGCATTTACACCGATTATACTGGCGGGCACTTATGGGAGACTGGCTTTTTGGTTACCGATAGTAGTACTGCCCGGCGCGGTAATCGCCTTTGGGGCAGCTCTCCTTATCAGGCGTAGGAGGCGTGGATGAGCCCCAGGAAGACAGCCATATTCGCCCTGGTCATGGTGGCCCTGGGGGCATTCTATTACTTCTACGTATACAAAGAAGAACAGAAGAAAACAAAACGGGAGGAGGCCGCCCGCAAGTTGTGGCTGGTTAGCGTTGCCGAGGTAGAGGAGCTTATCATCTCCCGGGATGGCAAAGAGTTCCGCGTGAAAAAGGAAGGGGACAAGTACCAGATCATCTACCCGATAAAGGCCAAAGCCGACGATAACGCGGTTAAAGCGTTGCTGGCGCTGCTCCTCAGGGCCGAGAAGGAGCGCCGGCTTTCTGATGCCTCCTCGGAGCTGGCTGCCTATGGACTCCAGCAACCCAAGCTTCAGGTGAGCATCAAGGCCAAAGGCAAGGGGGAGAACTGGGTGGTTTTCGGAAACGCCAACGTTAGCGGCGAGTACGTTTTCGCCAAACACCGAGACAATAAAGAGGTCTTCCTTGTACCCGTTGTGGTAAAACGAGTGGCCGACCGGACCCTGTATGACTTGCGGGATAAGACGGTGCTGGCTGTTGCCAAGGGGAAGGTGATCAAGCTGGAGGTCTCGTATCAGGGTACCCGGCTAGTAGTGGAGAAAGACGATAAAGGCCACTGGCAGCTGACCAAGCCCTTGCCCGCGCGCGGGGGAAAAGAGGAGATAGACCGATTCCTAGGCAAACTGAGTGAGCTCAAGGCGGCCGGGTTCAAGCAAGATAGCCCCAAAGATTTGGCCCCCTTGGGCCTTGTCAAACCGGTCAGCTGGATAAAGGTCTGGCACCAAGGCGAACCTGAACCGGCTACTCTGATGATAGGCTCCCGGGATAAGCAGGGTCGCTTTAACGCTAAGCTGACGGATAAAGCTGAGGTCTTTCTTCTGGATAATAAGTTCGTGGCCGGTCTGCCCAATAAGCCCGACGATTTGAGAGAGAGATCCCCTTTAATATTTGAGGTGCTCAAGGTAGACAAGGTCTCCCTGGCCCGAGATGGCCTGGCTATATTGGCCGAGAAGAAAGAGGGGAAGTGGCAAATATTGACGCCCTCGCTTACGCCGGCCGCGGAGGTTAGGATGAATGCCTGGCTGTGGGACATCCGCGAGCTGAAGGCCAAACGATTCATAGATACCTACCCCAAAGGGCTCAAGGCTTACGGCCTGGATAATCCGAGCGCCAGCTTGACCCTGTGGTCAGAGAACAAGAAATTCACCCTGTTGATGGGCAAGCTGGGAGAGACAACCTTTTATGCAAAGGACAAGGCCGCCAGGGTGATCTATGTCTTGGATAAGAAGAGGGGGTTGAAGCCCTTCCAGCGCACGCTGGACGACATCCAGGATAAACGGCTCTTCCCGGTGGACCAGAAGGTCATCCGAGAGATCCACCTTCAGAGAAAGGGGTTCAAGGTCATTCTTAAGAAGGCGAAGGAGCGCTGGGAGGTGGTGGAACCCTCTCCGCGCGACTTGGTGGTCGAGCCGATGCAGGCCTGGATCATGTTCTGGAACCTCCGGGACGCGACGTTCGAGAAGGAGGTGGCAGCCAAGGCCGAGGACCTGTCTCCCTATGGCCTGGACAAGCCGGTTGCCAGCATTGAAATGAGGGATAAGGAAGGCCGCCGGATAGATCTTTTAAAGCTTGGCCGGGTAACAGTGTTAGGCAAAGCGGACAAGATATACGGGAAACTGGAATCTCGTCCTGCCATCTATTTCCTGGAGAGGGACCTACTGGATAAGGTGCCGACTTCAGAAGTGGACTTGTAAAGGTTACTGCCCTGATGGTGGCAGCGAAAGCTTAAACTTAACGGTTGAGCCTCAGATCGGCGAAATTGGTTAGCCGTTTAAATTCCCGGTAGCGCCTGCGGATATCTTGGTGCGACAGTGATTTCAGCCGGTCAAGACTGAACTCCTCCACCGCGAAGGAAGCCATGACCGAACCCAATACCACCGCCTGGCGCCAGCCATCCTCCCGGTGGTTCCTGGTGCGGGCCAGATAACCCATAAGCCCTCCGGCGAAGGAATCGCCAGCCCCGGTAGGGTCAAATATCCTCTCCAAAGGATAGGCGGGTGCGGAAAAGACCGCCCGAGGCGTGAAAGCCAGCACCCCGTATTCCCCCCTTTTTACGATTAGCACCCGAGGCCCCAGTGCCTGGATCTTCTTGGCAGCGGTCACCAGGTTTGCCTCCATGGCGAACTGCCTGGCTTCAGCTTCGTTGATTACCACCACATCGACTCGTTCCAAAACTTTTCTTAAACTCTCCCGCTTGGAGGAGATCCAGAAGTTCATGGTATCCAATACCACCAGCTTCGGCCCAGCCACTTGATCCAGGACCTTAAGCTGTACGTCCGGGTCAATATTAGCTAGAAACACGTACTCTGTTTTCCTGTATTTTGGCGGCAGTTGAGGGTCAAAATGAGAGAAGACGTTCAGCCTGGTCTCCAGGGTCTCAGCATCATTCAGGTCATACCCGTAACGGCCTCGCCAGCGAAAGGTCTTTCCCTCGACCATCTCAAGCCCATCGATATCTATCTTTTTGCTTTTGAGTAGCTTAAGGTGCTTACTGGAAAAGTCTTTGCCCACTACGCCAACCACAAAGACAGAGGTAAAAAAGCTGGCCGCCAAGGAAAAATAGGTGGCTGATCCTCCCAGTACCT
>JAZFTZ010000235.1:0-20992 GCA_036446955.1 Thermodesulfobacteriota bacterium | reverse complement strand
CCCTTACTCCTTCTACAATGAAAAGCCAGGAACTGCCAAGGCGCTCGACCTGGATGAGTTATTTCCGGTGGCCTGGGAGCGTTGCCCGGCCATTCAGCTATCTCTCTTGAATCCGGAGAGGTTCGGCCTTCCCTACAAACCGGAGGTGCTTATCCATTGTCGGACGAATATCATGATGACCACCGCGGACCGCAATTCCATGGCCGAAGCCCTGAAAAAGATACCCTTCCAGGTCTCCTTCGCGCGCGAGCTGGATGAGACGGTGGAGTTTGCCGACATCGTCTTTCCCGAATTCCATTATCTGGAGAGGTTGGATGCCTTTCCTAACTCCATAGGTCACAGTCTTTCCCCCTCGGGCGGGTACTGGTACTGGGGTATGAGACAGCCGACGATGAGGCCGCCGGCCGGGCCCAGACACTGGGCGGAAGTTTTGCTGGAGCTGGCAGAGCGGGTGGGCTTTTTGCCGGATGTTTATTCCATCCTGAATATAACCTATGAACTGGAAGACCCATATAAGCTCAAACCGAATGAAAAATATACCTGGGAGGAGATGATTGACCGGCGGATGAAGTCCGGGTTTGGCGAGGAGCACGATCTCTCCTGGTTCAAGGAGCATGGTTATCTTAATTTCAAGAGAAAGGTGGATGAGAATTATCCCTGCCGGGTGATCGACGTTCGCATCCCTATTTACTATGAGCATTTCCTGGATGCGGGCCGGTTTGTCCAGGAGTCGGCTAAAAAGATGGGGTTGTCCTGGGACACCGCCGACTTCGAGCCCATCCCCCACTGGCGCCCCTGTCCGGCTTACGAGGAAAACTCGACCGATTTTGACCTGTATTTGGTGAACACCACTTTGCCTTTTCATACCTACACCATAACTCCGGCAAACCCCTGGCTCGACGAGTTAACCGATCATCATGCCTATGCTCGCAAGGTGATGATTAACCGTAAAGTGGCGGAAAGGAAGGGGATAAAGGATCGGGACACGGTATGGGTGGAGTCGGTCGCGGGCAAGGTAAAGGGGCAGGCCAAGTTGACCGAGTGTATCCATCCCGAGGTGCTGGGTATTGCTGCCGTGTTCGGGTCTTGGGCCAAGGGCAAACCTGTGGGACGAGGTAAGGGGCCGCATTTCAACAGTCTGGTCCCGTTTAGCCTTGATCGGATTGACCCCATCTCCAATGGGTTGGATGCCTGCGTAAAGGTTAAAATCTATCAGGCGAAAGAATAGAGGAGTCGATGGCGCCATCGGCCTTCATGGCAAGCCGAAACCAGCTAAAATGATCATAGATTCTCACGTGCACATTTCCGACCGGCCCACGCCTGTTTATCGCCATCCCCCTTTCACCGTGGAAGAACTGCTGGAGCTAATGGACAGTTCCTACTATGTTAATGGCCAAAAGCGGCGGGTTGATATGGCTCTTGTTATGCCTCATGTGGGCGAGACAATGGAGCCTGGTGTCAGCCTGGTGCAGCAACACAGCTATATTCAGGAGTGTATAAACAGATATCCCGATCGCCTCCTGGGTTGTGTTATGGTGAACCCCCATCGGGGGCCGGAGTTGATTGTCAAGGAGATCAACCAGCTGGCTGAAAGCGGTTTTAAGGCGGTCAAGCTCCATCCCACCGTCCACAGCTATTTTCCTCCCCGTAACCGCGACCTGTTGGATCCCATCTTTGAAACGGCCGCCGGTCTTAAGCTGCCGGTCATTATTCATACCGGGGAGCCGCCCTTTGCCATACCCAGCCTTTGGGCGCCGTTGGCAGAAGACCACCCGGGGGCCAGCATAATCTTTGCTCACATGGGCACTCAGATGGTCTCTTATTCCAGCGAAGCGCTGTACGTGGCCCAAAATAACAGCAACATATTCTTGGACACCAGCTGGGCCAGCCTGCCGGTGCTGAAGAGAGCGGTGGCTTGCCCGGGGCCGGAGAGGCTTTTACTGGGCAGCGACTGTCCTATTCAGGAGATGGGCACTCAGATTCGTACTGTGGAGGTGCTGGGCTGGAAGCCTCCTCTGGGTTTGGGCCTGGATGCCGTGTCTATAGAGAAGATATTGGGCGATAACCTGGCCGGTTTGTTGGGAATCAAACGCTAGGGCCATTGTCCGTTTCCCCGGTCGTCAGTATGAAGAAAAAAAGGAGGAGAGCCTTTGGCGAAAGATTTAAGGA
This sequence comes from Thermodesulfobacteriota bacterium, assembly GCA_036446955.1. Taxonomy (GTDB): domain Bacteria; phylum Desulfobacterota; class JAZFTZ01; order JAZFTZ01; family JAZFTZ01; genus JAZFTZ01. The sequence goes on along the minus strand of JAZFTZ010000235.1, from coordinate 18,823 downwards.
CATTTCTGGAGATTTTAGAGAAAGAGGACCAGCTGTACAAGATTGAAAAGGAGGTTGATCCCAAGACTGAAATGGGCACCCTGGTTTGGGAGGCGGCACCGGATAAGGCCATATTTTTCGAGCAATTCAAGGGCCATCCCGGTTGGCGGGGCTGCGGCGCGGTGATGGCGACCAGAGATCGATTGAGCATGGTTTTGGGCGTCCCTGGTGACCAGATCCTGCCTCACTATTCCAAACTTCTCAGTGGCGATTTGATCAAGCCGGTGGAGGTTAGCGACGGCCCGGTAAAGGAGGTTATCTGGAAAGGCGACCAAGTGGATATGCTTAAACTTCCCATCTGGAAGGCGTGCGAGAATGATGCCGGCCCGTACCTTACCTGGGCGGAGACTATTTCCCGGGATCCTGATACCGGTAACTATAACGCGGCCATTGTTCGCCAGCAGATCAAGGGAAAGAACAAGAATGGCATCTATTGCATCCGGGGCCGGCATACCTGGATTAATTATAAGAAGTACGAGGCGATGAACAAGCCGATGCCGGTGGCCATTGTCTTGGGCCACCACCCGGCCTTCCATTTGGCCGGGCTTTACTATGGGTCGTACGAGACCAGCGAATATGAGATAGCTAGCACCCTTATGGGCGAGCCATTGAGGTTGGTGCCCTGCGAGACCGTTGACCTTCTGGCTCCGGCCGATGCCGAGGTCGTTTTAGAAGGCGAGATACCCCCCGGCATCAGAGAGATGGAAGGTCCGTTTCAGGAATTCACCAATTATTATGCCTTCCCGGACAAAGAGCCGATAGTCAATATCAAGGCCATCACTATGCGCAAGGACCCTATCTATGAGGTGGACCGGGTTACCGGCGCCGAGATGCACTATGTGCTGGGAATGATGAGTTATTTATACAATACCATTAAGCAGACGGAAGGGTATATAGACTTAAAGGATGTCCATTTCTTCCCTCAGGCGGACCACTTCCTGGTGGTGGTGCAGTTCACCCCTCATTATGAGGGGCAGGCCAAGAATGTCCTTTTGACCGCGCTCAGTGGAAACTGCCTGCATGTAAAGATTGCCATAGCTGTGGACGAGGATATAAATATTTATGAGCCTGGTGATGTCTTCTGGGCGCTGGCTAACCGGACTGACCCGGAGCGGGATATATTCATTGTGCCTGGAACCAGGAATCACCCGTTTGATTTGAAGCTGCCCCTGGATAGCGAGGGGACGGACAGGGTCCGGGTGGGCGCCAAGGTGGGAATAGACGCGACCAAACCGCCCACCTCAAAGCCGGAACAAAGGCGGCTTTTTGAAAGGGCCCGGCCCACCGGTTGGGGAAAAGTCAGCCTGAAGGACTTCCTTAAAACAGGTTGTTGATTCAGGAGGGAAAGATGACGCAGTTTTCGGTTATCGGCAAACGAATGCCCCGGGTTGATGGCTTCGATAAAGTCACCGGCAAAGCAGTCTATGGCACCGACATAAAGCTTCCCCGGATGCTGGTGGGTAAGATTTTGCGAAGCCCGCTTCCCCACGCCAGAATTCTTCACATTGATACCAGCTTGGCGAAACGCCTGCCCGGGGTTAAGGCAGTGCTGACCGGCCTGGATACACCCCAGATTAAGTTTGGTTTCTTCAAGCATCAGGACCATAAGTTCGGTGATTGCCACCCGCTAAAATGCGACAAGGTTCGCTGCATCGGCGATGAGGTGGCAGCTGTAGCCGCGGTGGATGAGGATATCGCTCAGGAGGCGTTGGGGCTTATCAAAGTGGACTATGAAGAATTGCCGCCGGTTTTCGATCCCGAGGATGCCCTTAAACCGGGCGCGCCGTTGGTGCATGAAGAGGCGGGAAGCAACCTTTTGACCACCATAAACATCGTGAGCGGGGATGTAGATGCGGCCTTTGCCCGGGCCTCAGTGGTGGTGGAGGATAGCTTCAGGACCCAACCGGTGCACCCTTGCTGTCTGGAACCCAAGCAGGCGGTGGCCGATTTTAGCCCCGCCGGTACACTCACCTTCTACTCCTCCACCCAGATGCCCTTCTTCATGCGCCGGGACCTGGCCGACACCGTGGGACTGGAGGAAAGCAAGGTGCGGGTGATAAAGACCACTATGGGGGGCCACTTCGGCAGCCGTATGGAGATGCACCCGCTTGACCCCATCTGCGCCTTGCTCTCCCAAGCGGCTGGCCGGCCGGTAAGGATAGTCTATACCCGGGAGGAGGACTTCACTGCCTCTCGTTTCCGCCACCCGATGACCTTGCGGCTTAAAATGGGGGCCAGCCGGGATGGCAAGCTGCTGGCTACGGATATGAAGGTGACTCTCGATAGCGGCGCTTACTGCAGCCAGGCGCTGGGGGTTGCCAACGTTATCGGCACTAACGCACTGCTGATCTACCCGTTGCCAAATCTGCGCTACGTTAGCGATATAGTTTACACCAATAACCCGTACGGTGGTTCCTTCAGGGGGTATGGCAACCCTCAGGGTACCTTTGCCGTGGAGGCGGTCATCGACACTCTGGCCGAGGAGTTGGGTCTCTATCCCCTGGAGCTTAGGCGGCGAAATGCGTGGAAGTCTGGTGACGTCTCCATACTGCGCCAGGTGATGACCAGCTGCGGATTTGACCAATGTCTGGATGAAGTGACCAAAAGGTGCCGCTGGGACGGCAAATCGAGTCGGGCTGGCCAGGGTTCGGGCCTGGCCGGCTTTTTGCACGTTGGCGGTGGCGCCCGGGTCCATGGCAATAACGACGGCTGTGGTGCCTGGGTGAAGGTGGAGGATAACGGGGGGGTAACCCTTATCACCGGTGCTCAGGAGATAGGTCAGGGAGGAAATACAATCCTTTCTCAGATAGTCGCCGAGGAGTTGGGTGTGCCGCTTGCCAGCATCAAAGTGCAAAACACCGATACCGATACCATGCCCTGGGACCTGGGTTGCCATGCCAGCCGGACCACCTTTGTGGGCGGAAACGCGGCGCTGGCCGCGGCCAAAGAGGCCAAAGCTCAATTATTGGAAGCGGCCGCGGCTAAGTTGGAGGCCTCGGTGGGGGATTTATTAATCCAAGAGGGGAAGATCTTCGTGGCCGGCTCGCCCGAGCGTTGCCTGACCATCGCTGAGGCTGCGCACGCCCATCATTACCGTCAGGGCGGGTCATCAGTTATAGGAAAGGCCTTTTACGATCCTCCCAGTGAGGAGCCCAGGAAAGGTATTGGTAACCGCTCGGCAGCCTACGCTTTTGGCTTTCAGGCGGCCGAGCTAAGCGTTGATGGGGAGACCGGACAGGTTGACATCCAGAAAATGGTTGCCGCGCACGACCTGGGCCGAGCTATCAACCCCATGCTGGCTGAGGGCCAGCTGGAAGGTGCTGTTGTTCAAGGCATGGGCTATGCGCTCATGGAGGAGTTGACGTTCGACTCGGGCAAGATCGCCAATGCCAGCTTTGCTGACTACGCCCTGCCCAGCGCGTTGGACATTCCTAGCCAGGAGATCGTCCTGGTGGAAAGCATCGACCCCCAAGGGCCGTTCGGCGCCAAAGGACTGGGTGAGTCCGGCCTGGTGCCCACCGCGCCGGCCATTGCCAACGCCGTCTATGCGGCCACCGGGGTGAGGATTAAGGAGCTTCCGTTAACACCGGAAAAGGTTTTTAACGCGATTAAGAGGAAGGGTTAGCCAACTGACCCTGACCAAACAAATCAGAACAAGGGGGTGACCGGATGAAAAAAGAAAAGGTGACAATGTTTTTGCTCGTTTTCTTCCTCGCGGTTTTGTCCCATGGGTCTTTGACCGGCTCCTTTGCGGTGGCAGCTGAGAAGGTTACGTTCGGCATACCGGCCAGGGTTAGCCCGGCATATTATCTTCCCATGCTGGCGGCTCAGGAGAAAGGCTTTTGGGAAGAGCAGGGGCTGGAGGTGAAATGGTTGCCCTTTAAGGGGGCGGGTCGTCTGTTTCAGGCGGTGGCCACCGGCCACGTAAAGATAGGGGGCAACACCGCGCTGGGACTGTTGATTCCCCTTAGCCGGGGGGTTTCGGTGGTTGTGCTGGCCAAGATTATTGACCGGTTTGATTGGTCCCTCTGGGTCAAAAGCGATAGCCCTTTGCGTCGGCCAGCCGATTTAAAAGGGAAAACCCTGGGGATTACCAGACTGGCCGGCACCAGTTACGCATATGCCCAATTGGCCCTAAAGGCCAAGGGGCTGGTGGGACAGGTCAGGCTGGTGGCCACCGGAGGGGTCAGGGCAAGGCATGCCGCTTTAAAGAGCCGGGCAATCGATGCGTCGTTGAATTCTGGCACCACCATGGCCCGCTTCGAAGTCAAAGGAGAAGTGAGGCGGCTGATGACTGTTTCCGACTATCTGCCAAAGGACTGGGTGGAACATGTTATATTCGCGGATAAGCAGTTTGCCAAGGATAGCCCCAAGCTGGTGAGCCGGATCGCCAAGGTCATTCTCAAGGCCACTTCCTTTATAGTTGCCAACCAGAATTGGGCCATGGAAAAGATTAAGTCAGAGGCCAATTTTTCCCCCAAGGCAGCCCGAGAGGTGATGATGTACATGCGATTCGCCAAGGATGGCCGGATAAGTATTCAAGCACTTCAAAATGTCGTCAATCTGGCCGTGGAGTACGGCATGGTGAAACCAGGCTCACTGCCGCCGGTAAGGGAGCTGTACGCCGGTCATCTGCTCTCGGACTAGCTAACCCTTTTTACCCGCTTACTTAACCAGACCGGTTCAGCGGATAGAAAGATAAAGGTGATCACCAGGGGGCTGGTTTGCCGGGGCTTGGTGGTTGCTTAGACCGAGACATTCCCACTGATGTCTGCTTTAGTGGCAATGGTAGATTGGCCGGGAAGGGGGCTTATTTATCCCATAACCTTTCGGTCTAGTGTAAGATTTGCGAGGGGGGGGACCCCGGTCTCACTGCGAAAAGCCTCACGCCTTAGCACCCCCGAGATTAAAGGGTTCCCTATGAATGCCCTCTTATAGCTCGGTCGGCTCGTTGAATTCCCCGAATACTTCCTTAAGCACCCTGGTTATCTCTCCCAGGGAGGCATAGACGCGCACCGCATCCATAATGGTGGGCATGAGGTTTTCCTCTCCCTGGGCCGCCTGTCTTAGCTGAGCCAGGGCTTTCTCCACCTTAGCTTCATCCCGCTCGGCCTTGACCTTCCTTAGTCTGGCCACCTGGTAACTCTCGTTCTCCATACTGTGGGGGTGGAGTTCGACCTTGGGCTCTTCTGCGGACTGGCGATATTTATTCACGCCGATCTTTATCAATTCGCCGCTGATTATTCTCTTCTCCTCCTCATAAGCCTGGCGGGCCAGCTGTCGCTGGATGACGCCCGTCTCGATGGCCGAGACGATGCCTCCCGCTTTATCCACCTCGTCCATATATTCGAGGATCTTCTTTTCCATATGGTCGGTCAGCGCTTCGATGAAATAAGAGCCGGCCAGCGGGTCAACGGTATCGGTGAGTCCGACCTCATCCGCCAATATCTGCATGGTCCGCAAGGAGATGAGCTGGGCTTTAGCTGTGGGTATGGTATAGGCCTCGTCATAGCAACATAGGGCCATGGTCTGGCAGCCACCCAGGACACCGGCTAAGGCATAGTAGGCACCGCGGACGATATTGTTCTCCGGCTCCTCCTTGGTCAAACCCCGGCCGCCGCCGCCGGCGAGCATTCTCATCCACATGGAGCGAGGCTCCTTCGCGCCGAAGCGTTGTTTGACCAGCCTGGCCCACAACCTTCTGCCTGCCCTGAACTTGGCCACCTCCTCGAACAGCTTTCCGAACACGTTAAAATTGAATGATATCCTGCCGGCAAAGGAATCAATGGGCAGGCCCCTATCTACCCCCAATTGCAGATAGGTCAGGGCAATGGCAAAGGCGTAGGCCATCTCCTGCGCCGGGTTGGCCCCCGACTCCCGAATATGGTACCCACACACCGACACCGGATTATACCTGGGCATATGCCTGGTGCAGTACTCTATAGTATCCCCGATCAGCCTCAAGGAAGGCTTTGCCGGGAAGACCCAGGCGCCCCGGCCGATGTACTCCTTGAGGATGTCGTTCTGCGGCGTGCCGGCTACCTTATCCAAAGGCACACCCTGCTTCTCGGCCACCACCGCGTACATGGCGATAAACACTGCTGCCGGCGCATTAATAGTCAGCGAGCTGCTTATCGCATCCAAGGGGATGCCCTGGAACGCCTCCTCCATATCGTTTAGCGTGTCCACCGCCATGCCAACCCTCCCCACCTCGCCGTAGGCGAGCGGGTCATCCGAATCCAGGCCTAACTGGGTGGGCAGATCGAAGGCCACATTCAGCGCATTCTGGCCATGGGCGATGAGATATTTGAACCGCTCATTGGTCTCCCTGGCCGTGCCAAAGCCCGCGTACTGGCGCATGGTCCAGGGCCGGGCCCGATACATCAAGGGATGAATGCCTCGGGTAAAGGGGTATTGGCCCGGGTCGCCCAGGTCGTGGTGGTAATCTAAATCCTTGGTGTCCTCAGGGGTGTAAACCGGTTTGACGGGAATGCCGGAGGAAAGGGGAAAGGGCCGGCTTTCCGACTGTTTTGCCATTGCATGGTCTCCTTCTTAGGCGGGGGTTATTACAGCTAATAAAAACTGCTGAGCAAAATGGGGGTCAATCATGAGTCCCGGTGACAAATATTAGCGATTAGCTTTTCTATGTCCGCTAGCCTGGAGCCTGACGGGAATACCCCGGCCACGCCCAGGGATTTGAGCGCGGGTATATCCTCGCTTCTTATCACACCGCCCACGATGACCGGGGTGTGGGCCAGGTTTTCTTCCTTCAGCTTAGCCATGAGTTTTTCTGCCAAGGGCAGGTAGGCGCCAGACATTATACTCAGCCCAATGACATCAGGCTTGTGTTCCCTAGCCTGGGCTACAATGTCCTCACTACTTTTGTGCAGCCCGGTGTAGATTACCTCCATGCCGCATTCTCTCAAATAGTGGGCCACCACCTTGGCGCCCCGGTCATGGCCGTCCAAACCAGGCTTGGTAATAAGAACCTTGATAGGCTTCATCATCTTAGTTTTTTGTTAAGGGAAACCTTTTAAAAAGGTTTCCCTTAACAATCCCTTCCAAAACTTTCTAACTTAGGGCCGGAATTGCGCTAAGCACAATTTCGGTCTAGCACCAAATTTAGGAGGGGGTTATAAGGGGTAACCCTTTTTTAAGGGTTCCCCCTATAAGTTCCTATCACTGCGCGCCAATAATACTGACTATGGCCACTGCGCCCGGCCCGCCGATGTTATGGGCAAGGCCCAGCCGGGCGTTCTTTATCTGTCGATCTCCCACCTTGCCCTGCACGTGTTTGGTCACCTCGTAGACCATCCTCAATCCGGTGGCACCCACCGGGTGGCCGCAGGAGAGCAGGCCGCCGGAGACGTTCACCGGAATTTTACCCTCCCGGGTAGTGGCTCCTTCCTCGATCAGTTGGGCGGCCTTACCCCTTTGGCAAAAGCCCAGGTCTTCGTAGGTAAGAAGTTCAACGATGCTGAAGCAGTCATGCACCTCGGCCAGGTCTATCTCTTCGGCCGGATTTTTTATTCCCGCCTGTTCATAAGCTCGGGCGGAGGCCTTTTGAGTGGCCCTGAACCCCAGAAAATCATATTCTTCGTCGTAAAACGGCAGGTCCCAACCGCTAGACACGGACAGGGCAACTCCCTACAGCAGTGAGTAATCAGGTTTCAACTTTTTAGCATCCTCGCGGCGGCAGAGGATGGCCGCGGCGGCACCGTCGGTGGTGGGGCAGGAATCCATGACGCCTAACGGATAGGCCACCATGGGCGATTTCAGCGCGGACTCCAGACTGATCTCTTTGCGGTAGTGGGCCTTGGGATTGAGCACAGCGTGGCGATGGTTCTTGACGCTGATCTGGGCCAAATGCTCCCGGGTGACCCCGAATTGTTCAAAATGGCGGGTGGCGTAAACGGCAAACATGCCCGCTGCGGTAAGCCCCTTCTGATAAAGGGGGTGGCCGGTCTCCTCCTGCATCTTGACTAGGCTCTCGGTGGGGGAGCGGTCCCGCAGTTTTTCCACCCCCAGAGCCAGCACTAAGTTGTGCTCGCCGGCGAGCAGGGCCATGACTGCGTTTCGCATGGCATCGCCGCCGGTGGCGCAATAGTTGGAGACGCGGGTTATCGGGATATCGAACAGACCCAGAGGCTCAGCCAAATCCATACCCGAGCGCCCCTTCCAAACACCGGCATCGGGGAAGGCGGTGCCCAGCCAGGCCGCGTCTATATCCTCCGGCCCCACATTAGCATCCTCGAAGGCCTCGTAGGCCGCCTCCACCACCATATCGCCGTAACCTAGGTTGAAATTTTCACCAAACTTGGTGCATCCGACGCCGACGATTGCAATCTTATCTTTTAGGGACATCTTTATTTACCTCTCCCAGAACTTTTGGTCTTAGCCCCGAAGGGGACGGCACTTCCAATAATAATTATGAAACCCACCTGCCTGATGCAGGCGCCTGAAGACCAGTTCGACCTCAAGTCCCACCTTGGCTTCGCCGGCCTCGGTATCGGTCATTTGCATTATCATTCGGCCACCGGAATCCAGGTCAACGACAGCCATGGGTATGGGGGTCTCCGGTCCGGGATAATAATATTCCTCAGTAAAGGTAAAAATCTTACCTCGTCGGGCCAGTTTCACCCGCTCGAACTTATCCTTGGAACGACAGCTGGGGCAGACCCGAACAGGTATATGGTAAATGTGACCGCAGTCCGGGCATTTTCGCCCGTAGAGCTTGAGGGTCTGGTCTTGCTCCCTGAGCTGCATTGAAGTTGAGGTGAATATCGTTTTCTTGGGCTCCTCCCCTTTAATCAAGGACCGGAAGGATAGATACTTAGCGTAGCTCTTCATCTCCCGGGTACCGGCCACTGCCAGCTCCAGCTTTAAAGCTTGTTTAAGTTTTTCCACCCCATCGTTGACTTTTAAGAGCAACGCATCCGCGCCATCACCGTAAGCAGAGAAGAGCAACAACTCTCCCGCCTTGGCATCAGCCAGCGCGGCGGCCAAAGCCAGGAAGGGGTGGGCACAGCCTAACCCACCTACCGAGGTTGCCAACGGGTCTTGGAGTTGCTCCGGGCGGAATCCAAGTTTACCGGCCACTCCCGACTGGCTGCGCAAGTCAGGGGCAACCGTCACCAATTTGGCGATCGCCTCAGGCTTGAGATCGGTTTGCTGAAGCAGACCTTTTAGCGCGGCAGTGACATTTTGGCTGTATCCAGCTATCTGGGAAAAGCGGGGATCATCAATATCGAAGTACAGATCACCGCTTTTACGCCAGGAATCGGCGTAGCTGCTGTGAATGCTGTAGCTGGCCACTAGCTCGGCAGCCGGCTGGTTTTTCCCTAACACTAGCGCGCAAGCACCGTCGCCCACCATGGACTCACTAAGGCTGCCGGGCGCAGCCAACCGGCAGTCGGCCGCGGCCACCAGCGCTTGGTTCAGAGAGCCCGCCTTTAATCCGTCCCAGGCAGCTAAAAGCGCGGCCGTGCCGGCTCGCAAAGAGCCGGAGAAATCCGCGCTTCTAGTTCCTTGAGGACAATCCAACACGGTGGCCATAAACGAAGAGGCCGACTTCTCCCCATAGGGAGAGGTGGTGGAGGCGAAAAACAGGCCGTCGCTCTTCTTAACCGTCTCAGGACAATTTAACGACGCCTGTATGGCCATGGTTAGACTATCCTCGTCATGGTTGGCTACTGCTTTTTGACCCCGGCTGGCAGGCCGGCCCCAAGCCTGGGCAATGGTCTCATTCTTTAAACGCAGACTAGGTAAATAAACGCTGAGAGAAGTTATACCTATCATGGTTACCTTTCCTCAAAATCCTACACTGACGCCGCCGTCCACGAAGATGACCTGGCCGGTGATATAGCTGGCCTCAACACTTGCCAAGAAAAGATGCACATAAGCTACTTCTTTGGGGTCGGCAAAGCGCTTAAGCGGTATCTTTTCCTTGTACCGCTCGGCAATATCCTTGGGGATCGCGGCCGTCATCGGTGTCAGGGTGGCACCAGGGGCTACGCAGTTAACATTAATGTTGAACCTGGCCAGCTCCAGGGCCAGAGTCTTGGTAAGGCCGATTACTCCGGCTTTGGAGGCAGCATAATTGGCCTGGCCTATGTTTCCCAGTGACCCTATGGAGGAGGTATTATTTATCTTGCCGTACTTTTGCTCCGCCATTGGGAAGCTGACCGTCTTAGCGCATAAGAAGCTACCTTTTAGATTGATATCGATTACTTGGTTCCATTGTTCCTCCTTCATCCTTCTCACTAAGGCATCCCGGGTGATTCCGGCGTTGTTGATCAGTATATCCAGTCGGCCAAAGTCACTGACGACCTTCGCCACCATTCCCTGTACCTGCTCCTCAGAGCTGACGTCAGCCAGGTAATACCGGCTTTTGCCGCCTTTGTCGGCAATATCCTTGGCCACCCGGCTAACGTTCTCTTCCCTCAGGTCGCAAAGGGCCAGCTTAGCGCCTTCGCCCGCGAACAGCAACGCGGTTGCCTCGCCGATGCCGCTTCCGCCGCCAGTGATCAGGGCCACTCTATCCTGGAGCTTCATTAGCTTACCTCCAATACCCGTCTAACCAACATAACCACCCATTCGCCCTCTATCACCTTCTCCCCGTTCTGGTTGAGCACCGCTACGGCAAAGTTGGCGATGCCCCGATCCGGCTTTTTGCTCTCCTTCTTCTCGGTGACGGTAAGCTCGGTATGAATGGTATCGCCAAATCGAACCGGGCTGACGAACCTGGTAGTCATGCTGAGTAGGGCTAGGGTGGTACCTTCGAATATCCCCAGCTGGTTGGCCTGGCCGCTGGCTATCGATAACACCAGCGGGCCATGGGCCACCCGGCCTGCCAACGGGGTCGTCTTGGCGTATTCCTCATCGGTGTGGAGCGGATTAAAGTCCCCGGACACCCCGGCAAAGGCCACCACGTCTGCCTCGGTTATGGTTCGCGAGACGGTGGTATAAACCTTACCCAGCTCGAATTCATCAAAGGTCTTTCCCCGGAAAATGTAAGGCATCGTTCCCCCTATTTATCCAATTCCTGACTGATTATGACCTTTAGTATCTCCGATGTGCCGGCACCGTAAAGCAAGAACCGGGCATCTCGGAAAAACCTCTGGGCCGGGTACTCCATGGCAAAGCCGTAGCTGGCAAATATCCGGGTAGATTCGTCCGCGGCCCGTACCGCTACTTCTGAGGCAAAAAGTTTAGCCATGGCCGCCTCTTTAACGTTAGCCAGACCCTGATCATGGCGCCAGGCCGCGTAATAGACCAGTCGGCGAGCAGCTTCCAACTCGGTGGCCACCTCCGCCAACTTGAAGCTGATGCCCTGAAACTTCTTTATCGGCCGGCCAAAGGCCACCCGCTCGCCGGCATAGACACATGAGGCCTGCAAGGCCGCCTGGGCGAGCCCTAAGGAGAGGGCGCCGGTTATCACCCTGATTTCGTCCAAGATGTCCTTGATATATAAGAATCCTGAGTCCTCATCTCCGAGAAGATTCTCCTTGGGCACCATACAATTCTCGAGGAATAGCTCGGTGCATTCCTGGCCCCACACCCCCAGCTTGGGGATCTTCTTGCCTATCGTGACCCCTGGATAATCCCTCTCCAGCAGAAAAAGGGCGATGCCCTTGAGCCCGGTGTCCTCTTTGGTACGGGCGGCCACGGTGATGAAGTCAGCCACTGTGCCGCTGGTAAGCCAGGTTTTGGAGCCGTTCAACAGGTAATGGTCACCCTGCCTGACTGCCCGGGTCGTCATGGCACCCAGGTCAGACCCGGCGCCAGGTTCGGTCAGACTGAAGGCTGCCACCTTCTCGCCCCGCAGCGCGGGTTTAAGCAACCTCTCCTTCAATTCTTCGTTACCCAGCCGGTATAGGAAATGGGTGCCCATGAGACATTGCATAGCCGTATTCGCGGCCACGCTCAAGGAACCCCGGGCCATCTCCTCCAGGAACAGGCAGAAAGTAACCAGGTCGGCATTGGCTCCGCCGTATTCCTCGGGATAGCGCAGGCCATAGTAGCCTAGGTCACCGATGCGTTTGAAGAGCGATCTGGGAAACTCCCCCTTTTTATCCAGCTCATCGGCCAAAGGCGCCACTTCTTTATCCACAAAGCTGGCCACTACCTCTCCAAAGCGCAACTGCTCCTCAGTCAAATTGAAATCCACTGGATGCTTTCCCCAAGAATAAGGCTGGGAATTAATTTATAGGAATTGATTCAAGATGTAAAGCCAAAATCGGCCTGAAGCTATGCTGTTACAAGATATAGGGTAGCCCAGGGGTGTGGGGCCGAGAGCTTTTTCCCGGGGGGACTCCCGATTATTATCGGGATTACCCCCGGGAAAGATTTCCCCTTAATAATAATTTAGGTCTGCAGATAATGCTTGCTGCCTCAATCTGCACGGGGTTAGAATTAATTTAAATACTTGCGTGGCTAAGTTGTAGTAATTTAGTAATTGCAATCGAGGGTTACCGATTCCTTATCAGCAAGAGAGAGGCCGGTAATGAAAAAAATGAAGAAAAAAGGATGGTTTTCCTTGATTTATTTGCTGGCCATTTCAGCAGGCTTTTACTGGGTGAGTCCAGCCCCGGCAATGGAGCGGGTGCTGATACCAAGGGGCTCGTACCTGAACATCGGCCCGGCTGAACTGGCGGCCATGCTGGAGAAGAAGGATTTCCTCTTCGTCAACGTTCACATCCCCTATGGGGGAGAGATAGCAAAAACCGATACCCACATTCCCTTTAATAAGATAGAGGAGAACTTGGAAAAATTTCCTCAAGAAAAGGGAGAGAAGACAGTAATCTACTGTCGAAGCGGCCCTATGAGCGCCGTTGCCAGCCGGACCCTGGTACGCCTGGGCTATACCAATATCTTGAACCTTGTCGGGGGTATACGAGCCTGGGAAAAAGCTGGCTATCATTTAGTGGAAGGGCCAAAGCGCGAATGAAGGTGACTGCAAAAGGCACTGCCTATCTTTAAAAACCAGCCGGCTAGATCTGGCTGAGTCCATCTCTCATCCGGGCAGCAAGCTTCTGGTAGAGGGCGGTGCCTCTAAGTTGCTGTTGTCTTAATTGAGGAGATACCCGGCCCACAACTTTCGCCGGCACCCCGACCAGAAGGCTATCCTCAGCCGCGCGCGTGCCGCTGACGACCACCGCACCCGAACCGACGATGCATCCCGAGCCGATCTCGGTATCCTCCTGGATGATGGCTCCCATGCCGATCAGTACTCCCGGTTTAAGGCTGGCCCCGTGGATGATAGCCCCGTGGCCGATATGACAGTTCTCGCCAATTAGGGTTACCACATCAGGCTCGCTATGAATGACCACGTTTTCCTGGATGTTGGAGCCTGGCCCTATGAGGATAGTGCCCCAGTCACCGCGTAAACGGGCACCGGCACCCACGTAGCAATTCTCCCCTAGGGTAACCGCACCGATAATGGTGGCCTCGGGATGGACATAGGCCAAGGCCGCTATTTGGGGAACCTTGCCCTCGAATTTAAAAATCGCCATACCTTTAGCCCAACCCTGGGCAAGGATATAGCGAGGTAACCAGGATGTCAACGTTAGAGCCAAGCCCTGCCCAAAATTTAGAATGGAAGCGTGAAGTAAACATTTTCCAGGAGGACGGGGCCGTGGGCCCCTCCCCCTGTCCCCCTGATAAGGTTTTCTTGACAATTCAGCATGATATTTGTACTATGAGCGCCGAATAATAAGCTAGCGGAGGTGGGCGATCGAGCTGACGGGACAGCTAGCGGTCGACAGACCAACCCGGGTGACAATAGACCTGAATGCCTTGGCCCATAATTTTGGCCAGGTGGTAGCGAAGGTCGGGCCGGAGCAACAGATTATGGCCGTGGTCAAGGCCGATGCTTATGGCCATGGCGCGGTCAAGGTGGCTGGCGTTCTGGAGAGGTTGGGTTGCCATTTCTTCGGGGTTTCCACGCCAGCCGAGGGAGTTGAGCTGAGAGGGGCTGGTATAACCCGGCCAATTCTTGTTTTAGGTGGTTTCTCAACTTATGAATGTGCCGAACTGGTAAGGCACGATCTGCGCCCGGTGGTTTTCGACCTAGGGGTGGCGCGCGCCTTGGATGAAGAGGCGAGAAGAGCTGGGCGCCGGTTGGAATTCCATCTCAAACTGGATACCGGCATGGGCCGCTTGGGCATTCCCGCATCGGGAGTGGCTGGTTTTCTGGAAGGATTGAGGGGATGTACATACCTGGAGATGGAGGGACTGCTCACCCACCTTGCCCAAGCGGATGAAGAGGATAAAAGCGCTAGCGAGGAACAGCTGGTGGCCTTTGAGAAGGTGCTGCCCGAGATAAATCGTCTGGGCTATTTCCCTCAGCTGCTGCATATAGCCAACAGCGCCGCCATTCTGGATTTCTCCCCTACGCTCAAAAACCTGGTTCGGCCCGGCATCATGCTTTACGGCGTATCCCCGACAGCCGGTATGGAGTCCAAGGCCGACTTGCAGCCGGTGATGAGCTTGTCCGCTCGCATAATGTTCATCAAAGAGGTAGCGGCGGGAGGAACTATCGGTTACGGCGGCACCTTTGTCACTTCACGGACGAGCATTATTGCCTCAGTGCCGGTGGGCTATGCTCATGGTTATTTCCGGGCTTTCTCCAACCGGGCGCAGGCGTTAGTGAGGGGCCAGCGAGCACCAGTGGTGGGCAGGGTGTGCATGGACTGGACCATGCTGGATGTTACCGAGATACCCGGCGCCAGCCTGGGAGATGACGTGGTGCTTTTGGGAAGACAGGGGGAGCAGCAAGTGAGTTCCTGGGAGCTGGCTCGGTGGGCCGATACTATTCCTTATGAGGTGGTATGCAGCATCGGGACCCGTTCGCCGCGCATTTATATTAGCAGCCATGGTCTAATGGAGTATAACTAACGATTAACAGGGGCAAAGGGCAAGGGGGCAACGTGGCCGCAATGGCAAGGAAAAGCCTTCAAGTGAGGATTCGCAACCTGACCGGGGGCGTGGTCTTTCTGTTGGCGCTGGGACTTGTCTTCCCTGCAAGCGCGTCTGCCCGGCTGGAGAAGGAAAATTTTTGGCCCTTCTGGGACCGGCGGACTGAGCCGATTTCCGGGGCCAGAGAGACCGGCATCCTGGGGCCGCTGTTCCATTACGCTGAAAAGGAGCAAACCAAACAGTATGGGGTCAGGCCTCTATTCTTCATCAAGAAGGATGCCCGGGCAGACACCACTGAGGTGGATATCCTCTATCCCCTGGCCACCTACCGGCGGGAGGGCAAGGAGAAACGGCTCCAGATACTTCAACTATTCTCAATAAAGTCGGAGGCACCCACCATTGGACCTAGGGAAGAGGGCTTTACCCTTTTCCCCTTCATTTTTTATAAGAAGTCCGAGGAGGAAAAAAAAGGCTACTTTGCCCTGTTCCCTTTTTACGGCACGTTGAGAGATAAGTTTGGAAGGGATGAGATCCGTTTCTATCTTTTTCCCTTATATTCCACCGCCCGAAGAAAGGACGTAATCAGCCGTAACTACTTCTGGCCTTTCGTCTCTGTATCCCGGGGAGAAAAACAGCGCAGCTTTCGGGTATGGCCTTTTTACGGTTTCAGTGAAAAGCAGGGCAGCTATTCCAAGCGGTTTATCCTCTGGCCCTTCATCATGTGGCAAAGGACAGGTCTGGATAGCGAGAACCCGAAGGAACTTTTCACCGTTTTGCCCTTTTACGCCCGGATGGTTTCTAAGGAGCGGGAGTATACTTCCATCCTGTGGCCGTTTTTCAGCCACGTGGTGGACCGAAAGCGAGAATACTCACAATGGAACCTTCCGTTTCCTATCTTCAGCTACGCCTCGGGAATTGGCCGGCAAACCTTTCGTTTATGGCCCCTTTTTGGCCGGGACCAGAGGCCGGGTAGGTATAGCTTCTTTCTGCTCTGGCCGGTGTATATTTATACCGAGAGTGAAGACCGGGAGGTCTCGAGCATCAGGCATCGCTTCCTTTTTGTCCTTTACTCCGACCTGAAACAAGAGAGGAGGCGGGATGGTCTCAGCCGGCGGCGCTTGGACATGTGGCCGCTGTTCACCTATCGTCGGGAGGAGGATGGTAGCCGGAGTTTTCAGCTTCTTTCCATATTGGCTCCCCTCTTGCCGGGCCTTAAGGGTATAGAGAGGAACCTTTCCCCCCTCTGGGCCCTCTATCGCTATCGCCAGGATGCCGAGGGCAACGTGACGCATTCCCTGCTCTGGCACCTCATTTATCGGGAACGAGGCGCGGGTTATAGCCGATGGGAGATCCTGGGCCCGCTGCTGACACTGGAGACGAAGGAGGAAGAGAGCAGTTTCTCTATTCTTAAGGGCCTGTTTGGCTTTGGCCGAAAAGAGGGGAGGAGCTACCTGCGGCTTTTCTATTATTTCAAGCTCCGGGGTTTCTGGTAGGGAGAGCAAGATTTATGAACCAAAAAGGAAGCAGGGCGGCTCACTTCATGCAGGTGGCCGGAGAACTGTTAACCCTATTCTATCAAACCCTTTTCTGGTGCCGGGCCGCGGTCAGTAACTGGGACAAGATCGCCCGGCAGATTTACGAGATCGGTAACGCCACCTTACCCGTCGCCGCCATCCTGGCCATCTTTACCGGCGGAGTGCTTTCTTTACAAGCCGGCTCTCGGCTAGCGGAGTTGGGCGCGGCCAGCAGCATAGGCGGGCTGGTAGGGGTGGCCATGGCCAAGGAGTTGGGCCCCATGTTGATCGCCCTCCTGGTGGCCGGTCGGGTCGGTTCCTCCATGGCTGCCGAGGTGGGTGCCATGAACGTTTACGATGAGATTGATGCCCTCAAAACCCTGGATATCGACCCGGTCCGATTCCTGGTCATGCCCCGATTCGTGGGCAGCATTTTGGCCGTTCCCCTGCTGGGCCTGTACACCACTGTAATTGGCTGGTTTGGGGGGGCTGTGGTAGCGAAGACCAATGTTTTGATCAGGGTAAGTTTCACTGACTACTTTAACAATCTTTTTGATACAATAGTATTTGGGGATATTGTTAATGGGATTTTAAAGTCGGCGACCTTCGGGTTGATTATCGCCCTGGTGAGCTGTTACCAGGGTCTTAAGACCAGCGGTGGTCCTCAGGAGATTGCCGGGGCTACCACCAGGGCAGTTGTTCTGTCGTTCATCCTCATCTTCGTATCTAACTATTTTATCTCCCGGATGTTGCTTTAACCTTAGGGAAGGGAAAAATGGCCGGTCTAGGCAGCTATGCTAAAGAAAAGTCGGTGGGCATTAAGATTATCAGCCTGCACAAGAGTTTCAATGATAACCATGTGCTTCGGGGATTGGACCTGGAGGTACTGTCTGGAGAGACCCTTGCCGTCATCGGCAAGAGCGGTGAGGGCAAGACCGTGTTGCTGAGGCACATCATCGGGCTTCTGCCTCCGGATGCGGGAAGTATATTGCTGGATGGCGAGGAGGTGACCACTAAGGTGAGCCTGGGCGGCAAGCGAAAGGTGAGAATGGCCATGGTATTTCAATCCTCGGCCTTGTTCAGTTCCCTCAGCGCCGGAGAGAACGTGGCCCTGGCGTTGAGGGAGAATCGCCTTTGTCCCGCTTCGGAGATCCCGGGGGTGGTTAAGGAGACATTGGCCATGGTAGGTTTGGAGGGCAAGGAGGGGGCCATGCCCGCCGAGCTCTCCGGAGGTATGAAGAAGAGGGTGGCCATTGCCCGCGCCTTGGCCATAAACCCGGACCTAATCCTGTACGACGAGCCCACAACCGGGCTGGACCCATTAGTGTCCGAGGTTATTGCTCAGCTGATCCTGGATTTGAAGAACCGCTTGCGGACGACTTCAATTTTGGTGAGCCACGATCTCCACTTCTGTTGCTTCGTGGCCGACCGGGTGGCCATGTTACATGAGGGCAAGATCATCGAGGTTGGCACGCCCGCGGAGATAAAATCCAGCACCAATCCAGTGGTGCAGCGCTTCACGGCCACTGTGCCCAGGATCTGAGGGAGGAGGGAGATGAAGCTTTCACGAGATATGAAGGTAGGGATGTTCTTTTTCGTGGGAATAATAATTCTGGTGGTGTTGATAGAGAGGATCGGGTGGGATCTGTTTGAAAAGGGTTACATGCTCAAGACCTATTTCAAATCGGTGTCCGGTCTGAAGCGCGGGGATCAGGTGAAGCTGGCCGGGGTGGATGTGGGAAAGGTATCGGACATAGGCTTTGTCCAGGGTAGAGTTGAGGTGCAGATGAGTCTTAAGGAGGGCACCCCGGTTCGGGCCGATTCCGTGGCCACCATTAGAACGGTCAGCCTGCTGGGCGCCAACTTAATGAATATAAGCCTGGGCAGCTCAGAAGCTCCGATACTTACTCCCGGGTCGGTGGTGAAGAGCGAAGAGAGCATGGGCATATCGGAATTTTTGGCCAAGGCCGACACGCTGGCGAATAAGCTGGGCAAAAGCCTGGAGGGGGTTTCGGATTTTTTCGGCGAAAACAAAGATGTCTTGCAAAGCAGCTTGCGAAGGCTGGATAACCTGTTAGCCAAGGTAGAAAAAGGCCAGGGAACGCTGGGTAAGCTGGTGCAGGACGCTCGCCTTTATGATGAGGTGCGGGCCGCGGCCGCTAGTTTTAACCGGGTTGCTAGCCGCATAGACAAAGGTGAGGGGACCCTGGGTCGGTTGATCAAGGATGACTCCTTGTATAAAGAAGCCAAAAGCAGCTTGAGCGCGATCCGCAAGCTGGCCGACAAGATAAATCGGGGGGAAGGCACGCTGGGCAAATTGGTGCGGGACGATTCGCTGTACAGGGACGCTC
>JAZFTZ010000234.1:0-12600 GCA_036446955.1 Thermodesulfobacteriota bacterium | reverse complement strand
GGCCGAGGTTGTCGGCAGCGATACATTCACCGATCTGGCGGTGGTCAGGATCGAGGCGGGGCGGGATCTGGCAGTGGCTAGATTAGGGGATTCTGATGAGTTGAAGGTGGGACAGTGGGCTATCGCAATTGGCAATCCCTTCGGTCTGAACAAGACGGTGACGGTAGGGGTTATCAGCGCCCTGGGCCGAACACGAGTTCGGGCCGGTGGGCATCAGCAGTTCATACAGACTGACGCCTCTATAAATCCTGGCAATAGTGGTGGGCCGTTGCTCAATATCGATGCTGAAGTCGTCGGAGTAAATACCGCGGTTCAGGCCTGGGGACGGGGGATCGGGTTCGCCATTCCTATCAATGTGGCCAAGCGGGTGGCGAGCCAGATCATCCAGACGGGAAAGGTCCATTGGCCCTGGATAGGGGTAGGTATAGAATCGTTGGGGTCAGAGCGGGCCTCTCGTTTAGGGCTGGGCGCGAAAAAAGGCGTATATATAAGCCGGGTATTTTCCGATAGTCCGGCCCAGAAGGCGGGGATGCTCCCGGGGGATGTTATCGTCAGGTTCAACGGCCAGGAGGCGGATGGTCCTGAGGAGCTTCAGCGGTTGGTGGGTTCAACCCGGGTGGGGCAGACGGTTGAGCTGGAGATCTCGCGTCGGGCAGGGAACATCCGACTTCGAGTGGAGCTCTCCGAACGGCCCCGCCGGTCAGAGCTTTCCCTTCAAAACCTGCCCGAAGATAAGGCGGACTGGCTCGGCATCAGGGTTTATGACCTTACTGCCGAGTTGGCCAGGGAAATCAAAATCACCCAGGGCGTACTGGTTTGGTCGCTGGAGTCTGGCTCTCAGGCCGCCCGGGCCGGTATCAGCCCGGGAGATGTTATCCTTTCCGTCAACCGCATCCGGATCAAGGACGTCAAACATTACTATCGCCTCATATCGAAGCTGAAACCAGGTGCCACCGTTTCATTCGGTTTGAATCGCAGCCATACCCAAGTGGAGTTGGCCTTTCGCACTGCTAAGTAAAGGCATGGCCCAGGTTAAGAAATTCTTGGTCGACCAGAGGGAATACAAGGTCCGTCTCGACCTTTTTCTCGCCCAGAAAAACCCAGGCATTACCCGTTCCCAGATTAAGAGATATATTGAGCAGGGGCTGGTCACCGTCCAGGGCCTCCCGGCCCGGACGGCCCACCGGCTGCGCCCAGGGGAAGAGGTTTGTCTGGAGGTGCCGCCCAGTCCTCCTCAGGAAGCTATCGCCCAGCCTTTGCCGGTGGATATCCTTTATGAGGATGACTGGCTGATTGTGGTAAACAAGGCCGCCGGGATGACGGTCCACCCGGCTCCCGGTCATTTCCAAGGGACCTTGGCCAACGCCATGCTTCATCATTGCCGGGAGTTGTCACGGCTGGGAGGGGCGTTGCGGCCTGGGATAGTGCATCGGCTAGATAAGGACACCTCCGGGGTCTTGGTAATTGCCAAAAAGGACGAAGCTCATGAGATACTGGCCCGGCAGTTCAAAGCCCATTCGGTTACACGTATTTACTATGCCGTCGTCCTCGGCGGACTGAAAACTGAGGGTGTTATCGAAAAGCCGCTGGGTAGGCACGTTAAAGACCGAAAGAAATTCTCTGTCCGAGCCCGAAAAGTCAGGCCGGCGATAACCCGCTTCCGGGTCCTGGAGCGGCTTGGCCCCTGTTCCCTGCTGGAGATTCGGCCTTTTACCGGTCGCACCCATCAAATAAGGGTGCATTTAAAGGAGATCGGCCATCCAGTGGTGGGGGATAAGCTGTACGGAAGACTCAAAAGAAAAGCCTGCTTGCCAGCCCCGGTGAGGGATTTTCCCCGCCAGGCGCTGCACGCCTACCTGTTGGGATTTGTTCATCCTGGTTCAGGCCAGTATATGGAATTTAGCGTGCCGCTAGCCGAGGACATCCAGGGACTTATCGCTAGACTGAAAGGGGCCAGTGCTTAGATATAAGGGAGAAATTCCTTACTTTATAACCCCCCGGCTGGCTTCGTTTCCCGGGTTAAGCCATGCCTTTCTTACCCGTAAGGGGCCCCACGGGGAGCTGAATTTTGGCCGGGACAGCCCTGATGCTGGCGAGAGACCAGCCGCCAATGCCGAGTTGTTGTCCCGAGAGTTCACCTTTTTGGTTCCTATCGTTTTGGCGCGGCAGGTTCATGGCGGGGAAGTACTGGTGCTGGATCGCCACCCAGAGGAGTCTAGCTTCCCTTCAGTTGGGGATGCCTTGATAACCGACCGGCCCCAGTTGCCCCTGGCTGTTCTGACCGCCGACTGCCTACCCATTATTTTATATGACCCTCACCGCCGGGCGGTGGGCATTGTCCATTCAGGTTGGCAAGGAACCTGGCTGGACATAGCCGTCAACACGGTAGACGCGCTCAAGCAGACCTACGGTTGCTGGCCTCAAGACCTGCTGGCTGCGCTGGGCCCGGCCATTGGCCCTTGTTGCTACTCATTGAGAGGAAAAGCCTTGACCAGTATTAAAAGCCGCGCCCAATTCAGCCGGTTTTGTCTGCCCAGGGTTCAGGGAGATCAATACTTTGACATCCTGGGAGCCAACGCCTACGCCTTGAGAAAAGCGGGTATCCCGGCGGATAATATTTTCACCCTTGGATTGTGCACTCACTGCCGGGCCGACTTGTTTTACTCTTATCGAAGAGAGGGCTCGGCCGCTGGCCGGCAGCTCTCCTTTGTCATGCTGCGTTAACAATGGAGGGCCTATTCAGCCAAAGGAGGAGTTTCCTAAGGTGGTGGAAGTAAGCGGTAAGTTGGGCCAATCGCTATGGAACAAATGGTCTAAGGAATTAGGGCCTATTATCGGCGCGCCTGACCTTGGCTGAACTTTTCCCGGGGAACGGGTTCAGCTAGCGCTCGTAACAATACAGGGCCACGGAGCAGTAGTTCTTGACAAAGATGAAAGGAGCAAATATCATTAAAATGCGATTGTATGGAGTAGGGCCCATAGCTCAGCTGGAAGAGCCACCGGCTCATAACCGGTCGGTCCCTGGTTCGAGTCCAGGTGGGCCCACCAGACAGGGTGATGTCGATGGACATTAAGACAAAGGGTATCCAAAAGTTGCCCCTGTTAACTGAAAGGGGAAGCAAACAAAAGTGCACCTATCCGGTGCACTTTTTTTGTGCGCACCAGCGCCGTGAGTCCGGTGAATCAAGTAATCGAGGAGGGCATATTACTTGGAAGGTCAGGTTAAAACACTAGTAGAGTTGCAGAAGATCGACGCCTATCTCAGTGATGTGGAGAGGGCTAAACAGGAACTGCCGATCAAGTTGGCCGATATGGACCGGGAACTGGAAAAAGCAACCGCTAAATTAGAAAAGCTGAAGGAGAAATTGCAGGAGTTACAGAAGTCTCGGCGTTCCCTGGAGAATGATGTAGAGGCTGAGGAAGATAGGATAAAAAACCTCATCGCCAAAAGCTCGTCGGTAAAAACCAACAAAGAGTACAAGGCGTTACTTAAAGAGATAGAACAGGCAAAGAAGGTCAACTGGGAAAGGGAGGAAGGCATAATAGACCTTCTTACTCAGACCGAGGAATCGGAGCAAGAACTTGACTTAGACAAGGCGGGGCTGAAAAAGAAGGAGCGGGAGATCAATCAGGGAAAGTCAAAACTGCACACCCAGGTGGAGGAGCTTCAGGCTGGAACTCAAGAGCGCCAGCAAGCCAAGGAGAAGATTATCAAGAAGCTGGCCCCGGCATTGATCAAGCGCTACCAGTTTATTGGAAGCAGGCTGGGAGTGGCGGTGGTGCCAGTAAAAGATTCCGCTTGTCAGGGCTGCCACATGAAGCTGTCACCTCAAATCATAGTGGAGTTGGAATCCAACCGAGAGATAATCGCCTGCCCCAGTTGCTATCGTATCCTCCATCTAGACAAGGTCCCGGTCTGATAAATGCCTTCCACTAGCCGGGCAGAGAAAGAGGATATACTGAGATTTCTGGCCGAGAGCCTGAGTTTTGCCAAAACTCTGGATGCTTTCCCTGGTTTAACCATAGACGATCTGCGGGAGATTATTCTAACGACATTGCCCGGTGCCCACCGGTTGACAATTTATATAGACGGTGCCTCCCGGGGGAATCCCGGCCCAGCAAGTATAGGGATATGGATGCGCGATGCCCGGGGGAAAACGGTGAAAAAAGTCTCACGGACCATAGGAATAGCCACCAATAACGTAGCCGAATATCAAGCACTGATCATTGCCCTTGATGAGGCATGGAAGCTTGGCGCCCGCCGGGTTGATATTTATTCCGACTCAGAGCTTGTTGTCAAGCAAATGGGCGGCAGCTATCGGGTGAAGGAACCCGCATTGCTAGAGCTCTGGGCGACGGCCAAGCAAAAAATGGCCAGATTCAACCAGTTCAGGCTGCACCACCTACCCCGGGAGAACAATTCTGAGGCCGATAAGCTGGCTCAAGATGCGCTTGACAAAGGGGGTGAAACCTCTTAATATATCTTTACTGAAGGGGGCCAGGCGGCCGCTGGCAATGCCAGAGGAAAGTCCGGACTCCACAGGGCAGGGCGCTGGGTAACACCCAGTGGGGGTGACCCCAAGGAAAGTGCCACAGAAAGTAGACCGCCATCGGGCAAGGTGTTAATTTAAGGCCGTGAAAGGTGCGCCGACTAACGGCTGAACGCCTTCCCCCGAGGGTAAGGGTGAAAGGGTGAGGTAAGAGCTCACCAGCAGCCGGGGTGACCCGGCTGGCTAGGTAAACCCCGCCCGGAGCAAGGCCAAATAGAGGAGGAATGGGGTGGCCCGCTCCTAGCCTCCCGGGTAGGCCGCTTGAGGCTTTCGGGTAACCGGAAGCCCAGAGGAATGGTCGCCGCCCGGTCTCGGGTACAGAATCCGGCTTACGGCCCGCTTCAGTAATCTCACTATTCTCAAGCCGCTATTCCAGCAGGAGGTAAATCCTTTCCTTTCTTAAGGATACCGCGCCGGATTTGAGGCTGTTCAACCCCAGCCGAGTATAGGCGTGGGTCTGGAGCTCAATCTCCAGGTCGTGGTCCTGGTGGCTATAATCGGGGTTCTTACCCAGCTTGAAAAACAGGGTGTAGGTAGCCCCGTGGCTGATCTCTCGGACGATGATCCCCGGGACGACGTTGGCGGGTGGGCTTGACCAAATACCGGGCCTCTCCCTCACGAACATCACATTCTCCGGCCGGATACAGAAGAATATTTCCTGGCCTGGGGTGACCCTCGGCCGAGCGTCAGGCTGATAGGTCACCTCGATGGGGTAACCTTTCCAGGAGATGACCAGGCTGTTGTCTCCCACCTGGCTGAGCCTTCCTTTGAGGATGTTTCGGGTGCCGGTCAGCCGGGCCACCACCTGGGAGGCGGGCCGGTGGAATACCTCCTCCCTGGTTCCCGTCTGGAGCGCTCGGCCGTGGTCCATAATCACCATCTTGTTGGCCAGCGCGTAAGCCTCGGCCAGGTCATGAGTGACAAACAACACCGGCATTGCCAGTTGGTGGAAAACGTTCAGCAGCTCGACCCTGAGCTCGTTTCTAATAGAGGCGTCCAGGGAGCTGAAGGGTTCGTCTAACAGAAGGATGTCGGGTTCAGTAACCAGGGCGCGAGCCAGCGCCACCCTTTGTTGTTCTCCGCCAGAGAGTTGCCCGGGGTGCAACTCGGCTGCTTCTTCCAGGTGCATTAACTCAATCATAGCTCGAACCCGCTGTTTCCTTTCCCCGGCCGAAAGCCCGGTTAAGCCATAGGCTATGTTTTGCCGGGCGGATAAATGGGGGAACAGGGCGTAATACTGAATGACATATCCCACCTTGCGTTTGTGGATGGGGAGGTCTATCCCTAATTCTGAGCTAAACAGGTGGCGGCCATTTAACTTCATCCAGCCCGAATCCGGTCTCTCCAGCCCGGCGACCAATTTTAAGATCAGGCTCTTGCCCGCGCCACAAGGCCCGAACAACACCACTATTTCCGCCTTTGCCTTCAGGCCCAGTTTCAGGCTAAAACCTGGAAAAGACTTTTCGAGGTCAAGCTCCAACATTTTCCCAGTTTCGCCTCACTGCCAAACGAACCATGCTGAGCAAGATAAAAGATACCACCACCATAAATAGGGAGAGGACTATGGCAGCATCAAAGTCGATTTCCATGGCGGTCATAATTGCCAGTGGCATGGTTCTGGTCTTGCCCATGAAGTTTCCCGCGAAAAGTAGCGTAGCGCCGAATTCCCCCAACGCCCGGGCCCAGGTCGCCATAGCTCCACCCAGTAAAGAAGGCAGGGAGAGAGGCACCGTCACCCGGAGGAAGGTGCGCCAGGGCCCTACCCCCAGGGTCTGAGAAACCTTTTCTAGTTCCGGGTTTATGGCCTCAAAGCCATTTTTTGCCGCCCGCACATATAGAGGAGAGGCGACAAATACCTGGGCCATAATTACCGCTGCTTGATTAAAAGCCAGGCTCACTCCCCAGCGGTCCAAAAAGCCGCCCAGGATACCGGTTCTGCCAAAGGCCATCAGCAGGGCCACACCAGCTACCGCCGGAGGTAAAACCATGGGAAGGTCGATTAACGTGTCCAGCAGACCCTTGCCCATTATCTTTCTCCGGGCCAAGTAATAGGCCAGGGGCGTGCCCAACGCCACCGCCAAGAAGGTGGAGATGGAGGTGGTTAGCAAACTGAGCTTAATGGCTGAACTTACCCCCGGGCTTATTAGAATGGGCCAGAATTTTCCGAAAGGGGTGCGCGCGGCTAGGGAGAGGATGGGGATTAAGAAGAAGGCTATCAAAGCAAAGCCGCTGGAGAAGATAACAACGGACGGGAATGAACTTTTCATTTACTGGCCTTCCGTGAGAAAGCCATGTCTGGATAAGGCCTGTTGAGCGCGTTCGGAGAGGAGAAGATGAATGAAGGAATGCAATGGTCCCGGGTTGTTACCCTCTTTTAGCCGGGCCACCAGATAGCGAGCCAGGGGATTCGCCTCCTTGGGGATCTCCAAGCTGATGAACCTCGAGGCTGGTTTTCCTCTCAGGTCTGAGACATATACGAATCCGGCATCGGCCTCACCCGTAGCTACCTTGAAAAGGACGAACTTCACGTCCTGCTCTTCAGAGACCACGTTCTTCAGCACTGCCCGCTTGAAGTCGGGGCCAAACTCCGGCCGGCCAGCTAAGCTGTCCAGCAGAAGAAGGGTATATCGGCCCACCGGCACGCCCGGATGGCCCATCACTAGCTTAAGATTTGGCCGGGCCAGGTCCTGTAACCTGGTAAGCTGGCCGGGATTGGAACTGGATATGACCAGGGCCAGCCGGTTTCTGGCAAAGAGAAAAACCTCGCGCTCATCCACCAGGCCGGCGTTGACCAGCCGCGCCATGCTCTCCGGGTTGGCTGAGGCATATATATCCGCCCTGGCCCCAAGGAGAATCTGGCTGGCTAACACCTGAGAGCCAGCGAAATTCAAAGACAGCTCGACATCCGGGTAACGTTCACGAAAAACCTTGGCGATCTCGGTGAACGCGTTAGTCAAAGACGCGGCCGCGAAGACAGTTATCCGCGCGGCTTTGACCGGAGCTACCAGTAAAACCAGGATTAAGCCCAAGGAGATAAAGATTGTCATAACCCGTTTAAAATATCATTTGCCTGTTCGGGTTGTCAATAAAACCTCCCCCATTGAAAAGGGTTATCCCCCATACCCCCTTCCTAAACTTTGGCTTGTGTTTGGATTGGCGCGGTAGCGCCAATCCAAACAGACTAACCAGGGGCTATAGGGTCCAGGGGGAGGGGGCCCGCGGCCCCGACCCTGGGGGAAGGTTTTAGCTGAGCTGTTACTGATGTCTGGGCTCTTTCTTCACCCGGCGCAATATGATATAGTAAAAAGTAATAAAGGGGTTGGTTTCTATCCCACCCTTTCGAAAGGTAGCTTCTTGCTGGAAAACGTCCAATTGGTTCTATTAATCATCCTGGTCATTCTAATTGCCTTGTCGGCCTTCTTTTCCGGATCGGAGACAGCCTTCCTGTCCTTCTCCAAGGTTCGGCTGCGGCATATGGCCCGGCAGGGGGACAAAAGGGCCAAGATGCTGCATTCTCTCCTCAAGCGGCCGGAGCGGGTGCTGGGCACCATCCTGGTGGGTAATAATTTCGTCAATATTGCTGCAGCTGCCATTGCCACCTACCTGGCCAGTTATTGGTTGGGCAGCATAAAGCAAGGGGTCATCCTGGTGACCGTCGGGCTAACCCTTGTTATTCTGGTCTTTGGCGAGATCTCGCCTAAAACTTTTTCTGCCACCCACCCGGAGAAAGTGTCCTTTTTTGTCTTGCCGGTTATCAATGGATTGATGGTGATACTGGCGCCGGTGGTTAAAGTGGTAGTATTTGCCTCCAACTTGTTATTGCGCCTATTTCGCGCGCGTCAGAGCGAGTTTTTCCCCTCCCTTTCCGAGGAAGAGATACACTCAGTGATTCATATGGGATACGAGGAGGGTGTGGTTGCTAAGGATAAGCGGCGCATGCTCTCCAACATACTCAAGATGAGTAAAACCAGGGTGAGGCAGGTCATGGTGCCTCGAACCATGGTAACCGTAGTGGATATCAATGCCCATTTATCGGAGGTAATGGAAGTCATAAAAAAGAGCGGCTATTCCCGCTTCCCGGTTTACCAGGGGACCCCAGAAGAGATAATTGGCCTGGTCCACGCAAAGGATGTGCTAAAAAGCTGGGGAGATAGAGTCACGACCGGGCTTAAAGAGATCGTAAGGAAGCCTTACTTTGTGCCCGAATCAGCTAAGATTGAGGGAATTCTGCTCGACTTACAAAAAGAAAAGGTCCATCTGGCCATGGTGATAGATGAGTATGGCGGCTTCGAGGGTATCATAACCCTGGAGGACATCCTGGAGGAGATAGTAGGTGAGATCCGTGATGAATATGACCGGGAGGCCGAGCAGATGCATTTTCTCCCGGATGGCTCGGTGTTGGTGGAAGGTCGAATAAATATCCAGGAGCTTAATGAGCGGCTCCACCTGGAGCTATTCAGCAGCTCCGAGTCCACTCTGGCCGGGCTAATTATGGCTAACCTGGGCCGTATTCCTGAACGCGGGGAGGTGGTGGTTCTGGACCATCTTAAGATGAAGGTTGAGGATATAAGCCGACATACTATCAAGAAAATCCGGATAACCGGTTTGAGAAATCCGGAGCAACCAAAACCATGAATGAGTTCCTAGTGGTGTTGACTACTGCCGGGACAAAGGAGGAGGCAGAGAGGATAGGAAAAACCCTGGTCAAAGAGAGCTTGGCCGCGTGCATCAATGTCATTTTCCCTTTAACCTCTATCTTCAGCTGGGAGGGCCGGATCGAGCAGGCAGAGGAGGCTCTCCTGCTGATGAAAACCAAGAGGACCCTGTACGAGAAGCTTGAGACCCGCCTAAAGCAGCTCCACTCCTACCAGACCCCGGAGGTCATAGCCCTTCCGGTGATTTTCGGCTCCCCGGAGTATTTGAAATGGGTCAGTGAAATCTGCCGTTAAGGGGTCATCTTTCCCGGGGGACGGGGCCGAAGGCCCTTCCCCCGGGAAAGTTTTATCTTGAACGTTTCAGACCGGTTGGCTAAAATCTGGCCTGCCGATAGCTGGATTATGTGCTGGCTATGAGGATAGGGTGATTAGAGGGAGGTGGATTATTAAAAGCACAATGGTTTTAACAGGCATATTGGTCCTTAGTTTGTTCGCCCTTTCAGCTGGGCCGATCTCCTTTGCCCAGGGGCCCAAGGAGATCATTATTGGTGGGACCATCTCCAAGACCGGACGGTTTGCCGGCGAGGTAGCCCCTTTTGATAAGCTGGCCTACAACTGGGCTAAGGTTATTAACGAAGCGGGCGGCATCTTCATGAAAGAATATGGCCGGAGGCTGCCGTTGAGATTCGTATATTACGATGACAGGAGCGATTCGGAGACCGCGGTAAAACTCTATGAAAGGCTGGTCACCCTAGATAAGGTTCATCTCCTCATCGGGCCTTACTCCAGCCCGCTCACCATTCGGGTCTCGACGGTAGCGGAAAAGTATAAGATTCCTATGATCACCGCGGAAGCCAACTCGGACAAGATATTCCAGCGAGGTTTTAAGTGGATATTCGGGGTCATTGACTCGGGCATGGTATGGAGCAACCATTATTTTGACATGATTAAGAAGGAGGGAAAGGCCAAGACCATGGCCTTGATCATTCAGGATCACCCTCACGCCCTGGATGTGGGACTGGGCGCTAGGAAGGACGCCAAAAGGATAGGTTTGAAGCTGGTCTTTGACAAGATCTATTCGCCCAAGATCACTGATTTCAGCGCGGCGATAACCGCGATCAAGAGTTTGAACCCGGACATACTTTTTATCTCTTCCTACCCTGCTTTTGGCATAAACTTCATGAAGCAGGCCAAGGAACTCGGTTTACGTCCCCGTGAGTTTCATCTAATTCATGCCGTTAAGGCCGCTACCGATGCCCTGGGTATGGATGCCGAGTACATCACCGGAGAGCATTTCTGGGCCGAGGGCTTGACCATGGGAGACGTGGCCACTTATAAAAAAATCCTCGCTATGACCGGCATCAGCCATTTGGACTTTCCTTGGTCGGCTATAAGGATGCAGGCTTATGATGCGCTAAAGGCTGCTCTGGAGTCTGCCGGATCGGTGGACAGAGATAAGCTGAGGGGAGCCCTGGCTGGGCTGAAGTACGAGACCCTGTGCGGAACTAACAGCTTCAATGCAAAGGGCCAGGGTCGTTGCAATACCTGGACTCAGCAGTATCTGAATGGTCGGTTCTGGACCATCTGGCCAGCGGAGGTAGCCCAGAAAAAGCACGTCTATCCCACCCCCTGGGATAAGCGCTAGCTCTGGAGAGAAAGCTCATTTAACTCGGGGGAGGTTGAACCTTAAACTCAAGCTGGTCCGGCTGAGCCCCACGGGCAGGGGAGGCGCTTGGTACGCCTCCCCTGCTTTTGAAGAATTCATCTGGAAAGGAGCGCCCAGGTGCTCAACCTGATTCAAGTAGCCTTTGGGGGAGTACTGTTGGGAGGAATATATGCACTGGCCGCGCTGGGGCTGTCGTTAAGCTTTGGTGTTTTGAGGATTCTCAATATCGCGCATGGCGATTTTCTGATGTTAGGGGCGCTGACCAGCTACTGGATATTTTCCCTGTTCAAAATCAACCCCTTCCTGATCGTCTTTATCGTTGTTCCCATCTTCTTTTTGGCCGGCATTTTATTCGAGAAGTTATTGATAAGGCCAATCGCGGCCAGGCCCCCCCACCAGCTCGCCATTTCCTCTATCCTGGTTACGTTGGGAGCCTCCCTGGCCATTGAGGATGCCGCCTCGTTCATCTGGGGCCCGGAGATAAAAGGGATAGCCTATTCGCTGCCTTCGCTGAAACTGGGCGGGCTTATAATTCCCACGGTGCGGCTAGCCGCGCTGGGTTTCATCGCCCTGCTTACCCTGGGAATTCATCTGTTTTTGAAATACAGCTATAGCGGCCGGGCGGTAAGAGCTATTACCCAGGAACGAGAAGGAGCCATGCTCGTGGGCATAAATATACCAAGGATATCTATGCTCGTCTTTGGATTGGGCAGCGCGCTGGCGGCAGCCGCGGGGGTTTTCCATGCCACCCTGTTCACCATATCTCCCTTTATCGGCATCCCGTTAACTTTGAAATACCTGG
Organism: Thermodesulfobacteriota bacterium; assembly: GCA_036446955.1. Classification (GTDB taxonomy): domain Bacteria; phylum Desulfobacterota; class JAZFTZ01; order JAZFTZ01; family JAZFTZ01; genus JAZFTZ01. The sequence goes on along the minus strand of JAZFTZ010000234.1, from coordinate 927 downwards.
TGATTATCATTCTGGGGGGATTGGGCTCTATTGTGGGCACGCTGGTGGGGGCAATCATCCTCGGGGTGGCCGAGGCAATAACCGGTATCTGGCCAGGTGGCGACTGGTCACCCGGGGTGGCCATTGTTATCTTGATTGTTATTCTTATGATACGTCCAGAGGGACTTTTTGGGCGTAGCTGAAATGACCGAATGAAACTTGATAAGCTGAGCCTGGCCTGGATAGTTCCCATTGGTGCTATCTTGGTGATCATTCCCCTGGTGCCGGTGGATCTGTTTCGCTTTCTGGTGACCTTTATCTTCATTCTCCTCTGGCATGTGGTTCTGGCCTCCAGCTACGATTTGGTTGGCGGCCAGATGGGTTATATAAATCTGGGGCATGCCGCCTTTTTTGGCATAGGGGGTTACACCTTCGGCATCCTGCTGAATAGCGGGCTGTTCCTGGGGTTTTCTTTCATCGGCGCGCTGGCAGCCGCGGTGATCTTTGCCGCGGCCATGAGCGTTCCTTTCTTCCGTCTAAGAGGGCCCTACTTCGCTTTAGCCTCCTTCGCCCTAGTGGTGCTTTTGGAGCTGGTGGCTACCAATTTGAGGGAGGTGACTGGAGGGGCACACGGGCTTTATATTAAACCGGGGTTTCGTGATGTTCCTGCTTACTATGCCGCGTTGGCCATCGCCGTCGGGATAGCCCTGACCAATTTTTTCATTACCCGCTCCGGTTTTGGCTTGGCCCTGGCCAGCATCCGGGAGGATGAAGAGGTGGCCCAAGTCTTCGGCATCAGACCCTTCAAATACAAGGCGCTGGCTTTGATGATCAGCGCCTCCTTCGCCGGTCTCATGGGCGCGGTATTTATGTGGCAGGCTAACTATGCTGACCCAAAAATGATGTTCGGCCTGGAAAAGTCGCTTATTCCGGTGGTCATGGCCATGG
>JAZFTZ010000233.1:0-5970 GCA_036446955.1 Thermodesulfobacteriota bacterium | reverse complement strand
GTCAACTTATGCCTGTTTATGAGTACCGCTGTGAAAAGTGCGGTGCCGAATTTGAGGTATCCGAAAAAATAACCGCACCGTTTAAGAGAAAGTGTCAGTTTTGTTCCGGCAAGGCTGTTCGTCTCATTTCCACCTCTTCTTTTATCCTCAAAGGAACTGGTTGGTATGTTACCGACTACGCTCGCAAGGGAACCGGTGAAGATACCGGTGAAGATAAAAAGAGTAAGGATAAAGATAAAATTAAAGTTAAAGACAAGGTCGTATCAGCAGCTAAGGATGAAAAGGGAAAGGCGGCCAATGAAAAAAGTGTACAACCTCAGGAGAGGTAAGCGGATCGGGGAGGAAAGGGCGTGGCTGTAATTCTGGATGGTAAAGGACTGGCCGCCCAAATCAGAAAAGAACTAGCCGGCAAGACCCAGGCCCTGAAAAGGGAAAGAGATGTCACCCCCGGGCTGGCCGCGGTTCTGATCGGCCAGGACCCGGCCTCTAAGCTTTACGTGGGCATGAAGAGGCGAGCCTGTGAAGAGGTGGGGATTTACTCGGAGGAGTTCAGCTTCCCGGACGGACTGGAGGAAAAGGAGCTCTTGAATCTGGTCCATGAGCTCAACCGGGATGACCGCTTCCACGGCATCCTGATTCAGCTCCCTCTACCCGAAGGAATTGATGAAGACCGCATCATCGACGCGGTCTCCCCGGAGAAGGATGTAGACGGGCTCCACCCGTTGAATGTAGGCCGGCTATTTCTGGGTCGGCCTCTGTTTTATCCCTGCACGCCTTATGGGGTCATCCGCCTCATGGAGCATTATCAGGTTGAGTTTAAGGGAAAATCCGCGGTTGTGCTGGGCCGTAGTAACATCGTGGGCCGGCCGGTATCAGCCATGCTTCTTCACCGCCATGCAACGGTAACTGTTTGTCACTCGCGCACCCCGGACCTGTCCCAGTGGACTAGACAGGCCGACATCCTGGTGGTGGCTGTGGGCCGGCCGGAGCTGGTTAGCGGCGATATGGTCAAGGAAGGGGTGGTAGTCGTGGACGTGGGCATCAACCGCCTGGAAAACAAGAAACTGGTCGGGGACGTCCATTTTCCCTCGGTATCGGCTAAGGCCTCGGCCATCAGCCCGGTGCCGGGCGGGGTGGGCCCTATGACCATAGCCATGCTGTTGTGTAACACCTTGCAATCCGCCCAGAGGCAACCCTGATGGCCTCAAGCCAGCTGAAGCGATCTCCTCTCTATCAGCGCCACCTGGCCCTAGGGGCTAAGATGATGGAGTTCGCCGGCTGGGAGATGCCACTCAGGTACAAAAGCCTGCTGGAAGAACACTGTGCCGTGCGGGACAAGGCCGCTCTATTTGACTTAAGCCACATGGGCCAGATTGAGGTAAGTGGTAAGAGTGCCCTCGACCTTCTCAATCGCCTCACAGTTAACGATGTGTCCCAGCTGGCGGTGGGACAGGTGCAGTATACCGTGCTGTGCTTGACTGACGGCGGCATCGTCGACGACCTGACCATATACCGCACCGGCGAGGAGAGCTACCTGCTATGCGTTAACGCGGCTAATACCGAAAAGGATTTTGACTGGCTGATTTCCCATCGGGGCAAAGGGGTCAAGCTGGAGGACAAGTCCTCTTATTACTGCTTGCTGGCCGTGCAGGGCCCTTGGGCCCAAATTTGCCTTAAGAAGATAGTATCCAAAGAGTTCGACTGGCCCAGATACTATCGGTTCTCCCTTCTCCGGCTGGAGAGGGGAGAGGCGCTTCTATCTCGCACCGGTTATACGGGCGAGGACGGCTTTGAGATCTACCTGGGCCAGGAAAGCGGCCTGAACCTCTGGGACAGGATATTGGAGCTGGCCGACCCGCTGGGCTTAATACCGGCCGGGTTAGGTGCCCGGGATACACTGAGGACGGAGATGAAATATGCCCTGTACGGGCATGAGCTCACTGAGACTACCACTCCCCTGGAGGCTGGTTTGAGCTGGCTGATTAAATGGGATAAAGGAGATTTTATTGGCCGGGAAGCACTTCTAAAACAAAAGCAGGAGGGGATTAAGCGGAAACTGGTGGGCTTTGAAATGATCGGCCCGGCTATTCCCCGACCGGGATGCAAGATATTATCTCAGGGCCAATTACTGGGCCAGACCACCTCAGGAACTTACTCCCCCAGCTTGAAAAAAGGAATAGGGCTGGGCTATGTGAGAAGGGAGTTTGCTCGGGTCGGACAGCAGATTGAGCTGGAAATCCGAGCTAAGTTACGGCAAGCTAAGCTGGTACCCACCCCTTTTTACCGCCAGGGAAGCTTGGCCAGGGCCGCCGGCTAGCGGCCTGGGCCGAGCAGAACGATCACTCTACCTCAGCAGAAGGGTAGGTTAACAAAACATTCTTATCATCATTCGGCAAAAGCTTTTGCCCGAGCAGGAAGAAAGGAGTAGCCCATGAATTTCCCTAATGACCTCCTTTATACCAAAGAGCACGAATGGATCAAAATGGAAGATGGTGTTGTGGCCGTAGGGATTACCGACTATGCTCAAGACAAACTGGGTGACGTGGTCTATGTGGAACTACCCGATGTGGGCTCCCAGGTTGCCCGAGGGGATACCTTCGGCGTGGTTGAGTCTGTGAAGACGGTCTCTGACCTGTATGTCCCCATCTCCGGTAAGGTGATCGAAATAAATGAGACCTTGGCTGATAAGCCCGAGCTGATCAATCAAGACCCCTATGGCGAGGGCTGGCTGCTCAAGATTGAAATCGAATCAAAGAAAGAACTGAACCACCTCATATCCGCCCGAGATTACGAGGAATTCGTTACCGAATCGGAGGAGTAGTCTTAAAGGTAAAAAAGCCTAATGATGCGCTATATTCCCAACAGCAGCCCGACCAGCCAGAGAAAGATGCTAAGGGCCATGGGATTAAACGAGCTAGAGCAGCTATTCGAAAACCTTCCCGACAGCCTGCGCCAGAAGTCTCCGCTTGACTTGCCCGCACCGCTGAACGAAAGCGCCCTGGTATCCCATTTTGGAGCCTTAAGCGAGCACAATGCCAACGTACATGAATACGCCAGCTTCCTCGGTGGTGGCGCGTATTATCATTATATTCCCGCCGCGCTAGACCATATCCTATTACGCTCCGAGTTCTACACTTCCTACACCCCTTATCAGGCGGAGATAAGCCAGGGAACTCTCCAGGCCATGTTCGAATTTCAAACCTATATTTGTGAGCTGACCGGCATGGAGGTAGCCAACTCCTCCATGTATGATGGAGCCTCATCTCTTGCCGAGGCTCTGCTCATGGCCATGAGAGTGACCGGGCGAAAGAAGGTGGCCGTAAGCCGGGCGGTTCACCCCCATTATCGCCGGGTAATTGAGACCTATCTGGATGATGGTGACAAACAGCTTATAGAACTATCCTTCACTGACGATGGACTGACTGACCTGGCCCAGGTATCAAATCACCGGTCTGATCTGGCCGCGCTGGTCTTGCAATCCCCTAATTTTTTCGGCTGCTTTGAGGAATTGTCCGCGGCCGCCAGCCTGGCTCACGCCTCCGGCGCCCTGTTAGTGGTGGGCATAACCGAGCCCCTTTCCCTGGGACTGGCCAAGCCTCCCGGACACCTGGGCGCAGACCTAGCAGCTGGCGAGGGCCAAAGCTTCGGCTTACCCCTTTCCTTCGGTGGCCCCTACCTGGGAATATTCGCCGCTAAAGGGGAATACCTCAGGTCCATGCCCGGCAGAATAGCGGGCCAGACCTGTGATGATAAAGGGAGAACCGGCTACGTCCTCACCCTGGGCACCAGGGAACAGCACATTCGCCGGGAGCAGGCCACCTCAAATATCTGCACCAACCAGGCCCTCTGTGCCCTGGCCGCGACCACCTACCTGGCTCTTTTGGGGAAGGAGGGCTTGCGGGAACTGGCCCTGCTCAATTTGGCTAAGGCAAAATACTGCCGAGACCAAATAGAACAGGCCCCGGGAGTAGAATTAAGGTTCCCCACACCAACCTTCAATGAATTTGTAGTTAGAGTAACTTCCGACCTGGAGAGGAAAGTCGGCCGGTTACTCGAACAACGAATCTGGGCCGGCCTGCCATTGGCTCCGTTCTATCCCGAGCTCGATGACTGTATACTGGTTTGTTGTACGGAAATGATATCCCAAGAGGCTATCCACCTATTAGTCGAGGGACTGGCAGAAAAATGAAAGTGATCGAGCCGGTGATTTTCGAGCTGGGCGACCAAGATAGAAAGGGATATTCTCTGCCCGCCTGGGATGTGCCCCGGATAGAGGCCGAGGATGCCCTGCCCAAGGAACTGCTAAGGGAACCGGCCCGGCTGCCCCAACTCTCTGAAACCGAGGTGGTAAGACATTTTATTCGCCTCTCGAAAATGAACTATAGCGTTGATGAAGGGCTCTACCCCCTGGGATCGTGCACCATGAAATACAATCCCAAGGTAAATGAGGATCTGGCTCGCTTGCCAGGCTTCAGCATGGCCCATCCCTGGCAACCTCAGCAACTCTCCCAGGGTAGCTTAAAGCTCATGCACGATCTGGAGCTGGCCCTGGCCGAGATAACCGGCATGGATGCCGTTACCCTGCAACCGGCTGCCGGGGCCCAGGGAGAGCTGGTGGGAATGATGATGATCAGGGCTATTCACCGAGACCGGGGGAAGCCCAGAGATAAGGTGCTCATCCCTGACACTGCCCATGGGACTAACCCGGCCAGCTGTACCCTCACCGGGTACCAAGCTGTGACCATTAAATCCAGCCCGGCAGGTATACTTCAGGCTGAAACCGTGGCCGAAGTCATGGATGAGAGCGTGGCCGCGCTGATGTTAACTAATCCCAATACGCTGGGACTGTTCGAGTCCGAGGTAGAAGACATTTGCCGAGCGGTCCATGAGAAGGGCGGTCTGGTCTACCTGGATGGGGCCAACTTGAACGCCATCCTGGGCCTGGTCTCTCCTGGCAAGATGGGAGTGGATCTGATGCACATAAATTTGCACAAGACTTTTTCCACACCTCACGGCGGGGGAGGACCAGGAGCAGGCCCGGTGGCAGTGAAGGCTGAGCTGGCACCTTATCTCCCGATACCCCGGTTGGTTCAAGAGGATGGACAGTATCAGTTGAGCGAGGATTTCCCTTCCTCAGTGGGGCGGGTAATGGCCTTTTACGGAAACTTCTCCGTGCTCCTTAAGGCATATGCCTATATCCTGAGTCTAGGTCCAGAGGGGTTGAAAACCATAAGCCAAGTGGCTGTGCTGAACGCCAACTATCTGAAAGAACGATTGAGAAAATCGTATCATCTACCCTACCCGGCTCCCTGTATGCACGAATTTATCCTCTCCGATAAACTTCAGCTGACCTTCGGGGTTCGCACCCGGGATATAGCCAAGCGCCTCATGGACTATGGCTTTCACCCGCCTACCATCTATTTCCCGTTGGTCGTGGCCGGTGCCATGATGATTGAGCCCACCGAATCAGACAGCTTCCAAGAGTTAGACCGTTTCGCTCAAGCCATGGAAGCTATTGCCCGCGAGGCCCAAGAGGACCCGGATTTGGTAATCGGCGCTCCCCACAGCTTGCCCTTCTCCCGGCTCGATGAAGTTCGCGCCGCGCGCCTCCCTCGACTGCGCTGGAAACCAGAAGAATAGCCCCCTCAGTGGGACGGGGCCGCGGAATCCTTTCTGGGGGTAACCCTTTGTAAAGGGTCTTCCCCAGAGTAAGGTTTCCCACAAGAGGCCCCCGGCCCCAGGGAGGTGCAAGGGGAAAATAGGCCTTGACATCCCTTAGGCGGTAATTAGAATGGCCTCGAGTGATAGGCTTTACTCACATCAGCTGCCTTGGGAAGATGATAACTCCGGCCAAGCTGCCAGGAGATTTTGGTCTTAGAGCAGCTTGGCCGCCCGATTATGAACTAGTTGACAAGATGGGACCGACAAAAACTCGACAGGCTGGCTCAGAAGCTTCTTACCAGGAAGTGG
>JAZFTZ010000232.1:0-3149 GCA_036446955.1 Thermodesulfobacteriota bacterium | reverse complement strand
TTTTTAGGGGGAACCCTTTAAAAAGGGTTGCCCCCTATAACCCCCTCCCAAACTTTGGGCTGGTCTTGGATTTGCGCGCCGCGCAAATCCAAGGAGTCTAGCAATTGGGAGACCTAACTCGGCGGTTACGGCCCAGCCAGCCGAGTTCTGAGCCTCCTTATAGCTAATTGGCGATCTGCCTCTGTAGCGTCGAGGCTCGTCCTCGGCAAGACCATAACGCGGGGGACAAGCCCCCGCGCTACAGGCAGGATGAGTTTAATGGCCTGAAACCAGGCTCGCAAACCTGTAGGTAGTGCCCACCCTGCTTAACTGTCAGGCGAAGTCGCGTCTTATATTCTAAGCGGGATAGCGAGCAATAAAGTCTCGTACCCCCTGCAGCATTCCTGAACGGATTCCAGGCTTGCAGTTTGGAGGTCGGTTTAATCGGTGCGCTCTTAAGGATAAAGCCCCCTCAGTTTGGCCGCCTCGACCACTCGCTCCAGGCCTATCATTAGGGCGGCGGTTCTGGTATCGACCTTTTTTGCCATACAGACCCTCATCACCTGGCGGAAGGAGGAGCTCATTATCTCTTCCAGCTTGCTGTTGACCTGGGCCAGGGTCCAGAAATATTTCTGGATGCCCTGTAACCACTCGAAGTAAGAGACGGTAACACCCCCGGCCGAACCCAGGATATCGGGAATGATGAACACCCCTTTTTCCATCAGTATCTTATGGCCTTCCATGGTGACCGGAGCATTGGCCCCCTCGGCGACTACCTTGGCCTGAACCTTGGGCGCGTTTTCTCCGGTTATCTGGCTCCCGATAGCAGCCGGGATGAGGATATCGCAGGGCAGACTCAAAAGTTCCTCGTTACTTATCGGCTGGCCATCCTCGAACTCCATCAGCGGGCCACGGGTTCTCTCTTTATACTGAATCAGTTTCTTTATAGCCAGGCCCTTCTCATTATAAATCCCACCTTTGCTGTCGCTCACCGCCACTATCCGGGCTCCATGATCATCCAGGGACTTGGCCGCACATGCACCCACGTTGCCGAATCCCTGGACAGCCACCTTGGCTCTATTCACGTTAATTTTCAGGTAGCGTGCCGCCTCCAGGATGGTGAACACCAGGCCCAGACCAGTAGCCTCCTTTCTGCCCTGGGTGCCTCCTATGCTGATCGGCTTGCCGGTAACGATCTCAGGCACGGAATAGCCCACGTGCATGCTGTAGGTATCCATTATCCAGGCCATAACCTTCTCGTTGGTGTACATGTCCGGCGCGGTAATATCCATCTGCGGCCCGATAACCAATATGATCTCGGAGATGAATCGGCGGGTAATCCGCTCCAACTCGCTGGCCGACATATTGCTAGCGTTACACCTTACCCCGCCTTTGGCGCCGCTGAACGGGATGTTAACCAGCGCGCATTTCCAGGTCATCAGCGCGGCCAGCGCAATCATTTCGTCCAGGTTGACCTGGGGGTGATAGCGAATGCCGCCCTTGGCCGGCCCCCTGGTCATATCGTATTGGATCCGGTAGCCGGTAAAGACCTCCAGGTGGCCGTCATCCATCAGGATGGGGATGGATACAATCAAAGAGCGCTTGGGATGACGCAATTTCTCCAGGAATATGGGGTCCAGGTCGAGGTGCTGAGCGGCTATATCCATTTGCATAAGCACCTGCTGAAAAAGGCTTCCTTGTTTATTTGTTTCCTCACTCATGGTTACCCTCCCCAGGCTATGAGGTGAAGGAACTCCAAGGTTGTCACTCCCCCAAGTTTATATTACAATTCCCTCTGGCAAAGGAGAAGAAGATTTATGCCTAGATTTTATCTGCCTTCGCTGGCTCAAGGGGCTCTGGTTACCATAAGGGGCGCGGATGCCCATCATATAAGGGATGTTTTAAGGCTCAAGCCCGGCGACGGAATAAGGCTGTGGGATGATGCGGGTAAGGAGTTCCAGGGCCTGATAAAGACGGAGGGACCCGGCCAGGTGGCCATATTGGTGGAGAGACGGTTGCCCCGGCCAAGACAGGATCCCGCCCCCGTGATACTGGGACAGGCACTGGCTAAAGGAGCTAAAATGGACCTGGTCGTGCAAAAAGCCGCCGAGCTGGGCGCGGCCGCGGTTATCCCCTTCTTCTCCATGCGCTCTCTTCCCCGACTTTCTCCGGATAAGAGATTGGCCAGACGGTCACGACTCCAGCGCCTGGCTTATGAGGCGGCCAAGCAATGCGGTCGCCTCTCCCAACTGGTTGTGGAGGAGTTTTGCAGCTTTGAGGAACTGCTTGAGAAGGGTGAGGGGGCTGAGCTTAAAATTATTTTCTGGGAGGAGGAAAAGGAGTGCAGTCTAGGGAAGATTTTGACCCGTCCTAAGCCGAAAAGTATTCTGCTTGCCGTGGGTCCAGAGGGAGGATTTGCCTGGGAAGAGATTAGGCTGGCAAAGGAGCGAGGCTTCACTACCGTGAGCCTGGGGCCGCGGATCTTGCGCACCGAGACCGCGGGCCTGGCCGTGTTAAGTATATTTCAGTATATCTACGGAGACCTGGGTTAGGGAGGGGATGATGATGGAAGAAAAGGCTGGATTCTGGAGCCGGGTAGCTGCTTACCTTGTCGACTGGATAATATTGTTAACAATCTTCTTCATATTTCAACAATTTGCCCATACCCGGTTTAGTCTTTCTTTGATGGTGGACCCCGCGGCCATGATGGCCCAGGCACTAACCGCGCTGTTCCTTTCCATCTTCTTGACTGTGATGTTCTTCGCCTATTTCACCTATTTTCACAGCGCCACCGGCCAGACTTTGGGGAAGATGTTGTTGAGGATAAAGGTGGTATCCACAGAAGGCAATGACATCGGCTACGGCGTTTCTTTCGTACGCTGCCTGGCCTACCAGGCATCTTGGTCCAGCCTGGGACTGGGGTTTCTCTGGGTGGCCTTTCAGGCCGAGGGACAGAGCTGGCACGACCGAATCGCGGGCACCAAAGTCATCAAGGTTTAGAAACTTCTCCCGGGGGACGGGGCCCTGTGTGTGGGGGAGAACCCTTTACAAAGGGTTCTCCCCCACACATCTTCATTTTTTTTCTTGATTCGCGACCCAGGGGGATGTATAAAGAAGGGGAAGAGGGGACAGATTGGTAAACCGGGATATTCTCTTGAGTCATGTCACCT
>JAZFTZ010000231.1:0-4720 GCA_036446955.1 Thermodesulfobacteriota bacterium | reverse complement strand
GCGCCGGTAAATGCCCCTTTCTCATAGCCAAATAGCTCAGCCTCCAAAAGCTCTCTGGGAATGGCGGCCAGGTTCAAGGCCCGGAAGGGCTTGCCAAATCTGAGGCTATGTTGATGAATGATGCGGGCGACCAGCTCCTTGCCGGTACCACTCTCGCCCTGGAGCAAAACGGTGGCATCGGTTTTACATATTCTTCCTATAGTCTTGTAAAGCTCCACCATGGGGCGGCTCTCGCCTATCAGCTTTACTTCCTGGTCATCCTTTTCCTTTAATTCCTCTCGAAGAACATCAAGTTGGCGATAAATATTCTTAGCACTCAAAGCCCGAGCGACCACCTCCTCCACCTCGGAGATCTCAAAGGGCTTTGCCAGGTAATCAAAAGCGCCGCCTTTCATCGCAGCTACGGTATTATCCAGGCTGGTATGGGCGGTCATTATTATCACCCGCAGGCCCGGGTTCGCCTGCCGAGAGTGGGCCAGGATCTCTAACCCGTCCACGCCGGGAAGCTTTATGTCGATGAGAGCCACTTCCAAGGTTAAATCGGCCACGGCCGCGAGCGCTTCTTTGCCATCGGGCGCAGCAACCACTTCATGTCCCTTGGCTTTGAGCAGCTCTGTCAGGGCGAAACGCAGGCTGTCCTCATCCTCAGCGATTAATATCCTCCCCCCTGCCACTCTTAGTTAACCTCCGGGTCCTTAACCGGCAAGAGAACCTCTAGCTTGGTCCCTTGTCCCGGCAAGCTGGCCACCTGGATATGACCTTTATGCTCATCTATTATCCTGGCACAAACTGCCAGTCCCATCCCCACACCCCCAACCTTGGTGGTGTAAAAGGGTGCAAAAATCTTACCCAACTCCTCTTGGGCAATCCCTGGCCCACCGTCCCGGATCTCCACCCGAACCATTTTGCCCGCGCCCGTCCTATCCCTCAACAGCCGATATTCAGTGACCATTCGGGAGCGTGTGTTGACCATTCCCCCTCGTCCGGTCGCCTCCAATCCGTTCTTGACCAGATTGAAGAAGAGCTGGAAAAGCTTGACCTTGTCCCCGACCACCATCGGCAGGCTCACATCTAAATCAGCGATTAATCTTACCCCTTTTTCCTCGGCCAGGGCTTGGCTGGCCGCCAGCACCTCATCCAGCACCCTGTTAAGGTTAACCTCGTCCAGCTTAATGACACCACCTTTGCCCAGTTCCAAGAGCTCATTCAGAATCAGCTCTATTCGGTCGGCCTCCTTGGAAATGCGCTGGGTAAATTCCTCCAACTCCCGTTTATCCTCTAACCTCCGCTCCAGCAAACCCACTAAAACCTTGATTCCCGCCAGCGGGTTTCTAAGCTCATGGGCCACCCCAGCAGCCAGTATCTCCAGCTGGGCCAGGCGTTCTTGGTTCTTTAAGTTGCCTTCTATCAAGTTGGAAAAGGATAGGTCTTTGAGCGAAACCACCGCGCCGGCCATCTCTCCCTTGGAATCGCTCAAAGGAGAAACGGTAACCGTAACCGGGATGCTGCCACCCTTACCATTGCTCAGGTTCATATCCCGGGCATGAAAGGTGGCACCGATCTGAACGGCTCGCCTGGCCAGCTCCACCAGACTACTATTGTCGGCCATGACCTCAGGGAAAGGCCGATGGAGTGTCCTCTCCTTTACCACTCCGCTGATCATCTCAGCCGCCTGGTTCAGGGCAACTACAATAAGCTCCTTGTCCAGAACAATTATCCCATCATCCAGGCTGGCAATAACGTTTTCGAAAAGCTCAACCCTGTTATCCAATACTCTAATTACCGGCTCCAGGTTCTTAAGAGTGAAAAAACATTTGCATAATAACATATGGCTGACCTTTTTAGAATAGCATGCGCTGATGAGAATTCTTTCGTCATGAGACATAAGAGGCGAAGCGAGCTGAGTGGACGGTACTATTCGGTCCCATGTTCATTTCCAAAACTTCGGGTTAGCCTTGGATAGAGAGACTATAGTCTGAAGTAACCCCCAGGCTAGCGGGCCTACCTGAAGGAGGTGAGCTAGATGACGGATGGATTGGCCAGGGATAAATCGGCGGCCCGCCAGTTTGCCCCAGTCCGTAAGTGGGCCACTGGAAAGGCAAGAGTTTGGGGGCAACCATTTGATTTCGGCCCCCCCGAGAAGCGAAGCTTCTTGGGGTGAGATTAGGGTCCCCCTCACAAACTATCACCCATGTCCAATAACAACATACGGGCTATGAAAAATGTCTTGACACGCTGGCGAGGCTGGACTAAGAGGTAAAGTACATCCTTGAGCATTGCAAAACTGTGCGGTGAACAAGCCGGTGGGATTATAGACTTACCCAGATAACATCTAACATCGCGCCGGCAATATCGCTGGCTGCCGGCGGCCTTTTAATGAACCGAGAAAGAGGGGTACGGTTATATCCAGGCAGGCACGCTTGCTTTTGACTCTCCTGATGGCTTTGGTCATTTTCCCCAACATGCTCTTCTCGGCAGATAAGGTGAGGTTTGCCAATCACGTCAAGACCAATGCCTTGTATACGCTGCCTATCCTGGCGGCCATGGAGAAAGGTTTCTTTAAGCAACAGGGCCTCAAGATGAGGTACATCCCCTTGAGGTCGGGCCCGGCACTGCAACGGGCGGTAACGGCCGGTGCTCTGGATATGGGAACCGCGGGCTTGCTTTCCCTAACTCGGGCGCTAGCCAAGGGAGGTGCGGCAGTTGGTTAACGCGAGCGATTATGTCCCCCGGGCCGTATTCACCCAGACCCTCTTTGCCCGTCGAGATTTCGTGAAAAGGAAACCTGATATGGTGAGGCGGGGGAATAAAGGCCTATATGCAAGGGGCTAACCTCGCAATGAAGAACCAGCAGTGGAGCCTCAAGACGATGATGACCCATCATAACCTGGGCTTTAGCAGGAAGGTAGCCAAAATGGTCTACCCCAAGCTACGCTATGCCCCGGATGTTAAAAAGATGGACAGCAGAGATATCAAGACGGTCACCAGCTGGCTGGTGGAGAACGGCATCCTGCGACACTCAGAGGCACCCGCGGTCACGGATGTATCTCCCCCCGAGTTTTCCCGTTGAGGAAAGGTAAAACCATGAAAGATAACAGATTGCTTAGCCAGGATGAACAGGCGGACGTGGTTGTAGTCGGATATGGAGGCGCAGGCGCACTAGCCGCGCTGGCCGCCCATGATGCGGCCGCGAAAGTGATGATTCTGGAGAAAGGGGTGTACCCCGGCGGCAGCACCGTCCTGGCCGGTGGCTCGGTCAAGATTGCCCTGGATGTGGAGGGCGTGGTTCGCTACCTCTCGGCTAGCCAGGGAGGTCGATGCAGTGAGGATTTGGTGCGGGTCATGGCCCAGGGCATGTACGAAATCCCCCGCTACATGGAGGAGTTGGCCAAGGTCAACGGGGCCAAGTTAAACATCCGTAAGGACAAGGAAAGGGTCGGAGTGGACTCCTATCCCTTTCCCGGCTGGGATAGCCTGGGCTCCATTGTAATAACCCAGCTACCCGGCTTCAATGGGTTTTCCTGGGTGCAGGGCTGTAACCCGCCCGGCCCGAAGCTGGTGAAATTACTCTCGGATAATATAGCCTCTCGAGATATCGATGTCAGGTTCTCAACGACAGTAAAGGAACTCGTTCAGGACGGCCAGGGACGGATCAATGGTGTTCGGGCTGAGCATAATGGTAAGACTATCTCAATAAAGGCCCGTAAAGCGGTCATCCTTGCCAGCGGAGGTTTTGAGTTCAATGAGAGACTGAAAGCGGAGAGTTTCGAGGCCTACCCGGTCTATTCCATGGGACATCTGCCCAACACCGGTGAGGGCCTCCTCATGGCCCAGAAGGCGGGCGCGGCCCTGTGGCATATGTGGCATTTCCACGGCTCCTACGGGTTCAAGTTTTCTGAATATCCGGTGGCATTTAGAACCTTGCTCTCCGGCCCCCGGATACCCAGCAAGAAGATCGCCTGGATAAACGTGGATAGATTCGGCAAGCGGTTTATGAACGAGTACCAGCCAGCGCCTCAGGATACCATGCACCGGCCCTTGCAACTGTTCGACCCCGACCTGCCTGGTTTCCCCCGCATCCCCTGCTATCTGGTCTTTGGCGACGAGGGAAGGCCACTGGGGCCCATAGCCAAGCCGATGACCACCGAAGCGGACTACATCTACGACTGGAGCGAGGACAATAGCCGCGAGATTGAAAAAGGCTGGATAATCTCCTCAAAGACCATCAAAGGCCTGGCCGATAAAATTGGAGTTGACGCCGCCAACCTAACCCAAACCATTAAGGGATGGAACAAAATCTGCCAGAAAGAGAAGGACCTGGATTTTAAACGCCCCCCCGGCACCATGATGCCCATAGAGACACCACCGTACTATGCCATGCAGGCTTGGCCCATCTGTACCAACACCCAGGGCGGGCCGGTGCACGATGTCAAGCAACGGGTGCTGGACCCGTACGGTAATCCCATCCCCCGACTGTATGCCGTTGGCGAACTCGGCTCCTTCTACGGCCATGTCTATCTCTTAGGCGGCAACCTGGCCGAATGCTTTGTCGGCGGCCGTATCGCCGGCCAGGCCGCGGCCGAGGAGAAGGCGCTATAGGGGGATGTGTTTGGGGGAAACCCTTTGAAAAGGGTTCTCCCCCAAACCCCCTTCCCAAACTTTGGGTTGTGTTTGGACTGGCGCTATTATACTACTCCCCAAAGTTTAGACAAAGGGTTAA
>JAZFTZ010000230.1:0-5025 GCA_036446955.1 Thermodesulfobacteriota bacterium | reverse complement strand
AAACCCTTTTTAAAGGGTTTCCCCCAAGCCCTTTGAACTTTCGACATCAGCGACGAATTGAGCATCACTCTTTATAAAGGCAGTGGTCAATTCAGCCAATACGTTATAAAAGTTGGTAGCGCAACTTTGCTGGACATCCTGGCAGAACCGGGGCACCCAGCGTATCAGATGGCAACGCAGGAATTGATTTTGCTCATCCAGCAAGCGGCCTACCGGCTCCCGGTTTCCAGCCTTCAGCGCTTGAGCGGTTTTCTCACACAAATGACCCATAAAAGCCAGCTCAAAGGATATATGGTCTTCGAGCTCACCGTGGCGGGAAACTTTCCTAAGGCCGCTAGATTGATATCTCTCTATTACCTCCTGGTAAGGCTCGCTCATGAGCATACCGTAAGGATCGACATAGACCGACTCATAAGGATAGGCCGGTTTCGACCCGGTGCCCAAAAATACTCGGGCGAAATCGATATCTAACTCCTGCTTGAGGCTGCTTATATCCTTTGGCTGCCGGGAACTAAGCTCAGCCGCCAGTTCGTCGAACCGGGCCATAAGCTCGCCGCTGCGATCTAAAGAGATTAGATCATCAGCCGCGGGCAGGTGGCCTAAATCCTGGAGAAGATCGAGGGATATCTCCGCTTTGTACAGCAGGGCCAGGAGGCGGTACAGGCTGGCCCTGATCTCCATCGGTTCAGCCGACAGAGTTGTTGAGTAATTCTCCCGCTCAGGCCCGGCCATCACCTCTCCCATGCAAACCGAAGCGCTCCCCTGCAGTTAGAGCCAGGATCAGGCTGGATAGACCTTGCACAGCAGCGCTCGCAACGATGAACTACCAATAATCGGGTCGCAATGCTCACCATCGGTGAGGAGATTGATATTGCTTTCCCAGCAGTCATACAAACCGGGCTCGGGCCCGGCTCGCTCCGGAAACCACCAAGCATGTTCACCGTGAACCACCTGAGGGTGGATGGTATTGGTAAGCCTTGCTCGCTGTTTACATCTGCCTCTTTTAGTCTCCAGCCAAACCCAGTCCCCTTCCCATATCCCCAGCTTCTTTGCCGTTTCAGGATTCATCTCTACCGAAGGAGCTGGCCAAAGCGCGCGCAACCAGGGCAGATGGTGGTGCTCGGAATGCATATACCCGGGCGACCTTCCCCCGGTAATCAAGATGAAGGGGAACTCCCCGGTCAACTCCGGTGTACTGACCGGGCTTTCCGCCGGCTCCCGGTAGAATGGCAGCGGGTCGTAACCCAGGGAATGGAGCGCGCTGGAATAAATCTCCATCTTGCCCGATGGGGTGTGCAGGTGATCGTACTGACGGTAACTCTTTTTTCCTTGAATGGCTCCCCCGTCCTTAAGTTCCGACCATGACTGGCTCACCGGGCTGCATAAATACTCCATGTACTCGTCCATATCCTTCCAGGGAAAGTGCTCCTCCAGGCCCAACCTCCTGGCCAGCTCGATGCATATCAGCTCGTCTTCCTTGCGCTGGAAAAGCTGGGTCGTCTTTTGCTGGAAGCCCAGGACGGAGTCACAAAACGAAGGCCAGCCCGCGATAGAGCTTCTTTCCAGCCACCCGGCCGCGGGCAGCACCACATCGGCCAGTTGAGCCACCGGTGTCATGAACAGGTCAGCCACCATAAGAAAATCCAATTTCCGATAAGCCTCATAGACCAGCCTTTTGGAATCGGCACAGCCCATGAAATGGTTTCCACCGAAAACCAACATGCCTTTTATCGGATAAGGCTTTCCCGATATGATGGTCTTCATAAGGGAGGGGATATGCGCGGAGGGGAAAAGCGAGTGTTTCCCACAGCCCAAGAGATAAGTATCAGCCCCAATCTGTTTGTCCAGCTGCTCCGGCGGCAGCTTCTCCGATAAGGGCAGCTTAAGGCTGTAACAGGTGATAACGGGCGGAAGCTCGGCTCCAAAGACGTTACCGCCGGGGACATCTACGTTTCCACACAAAACCGGCAACAGCCAGACCGCCCGGGCCGTTTGCACTGTATTATTGGTATGGTCCAGGGCAACGCCGCACTGAATACTGGATGGTTTATGGGTAGCGTAAAGCCGGGCGGCATGGAGGATCTTTTCTGCCGGCACCCAGGTTATCCTGGCCGTCTCCTCGGGGGTAAACCGGGATACCCTCTCCTTCAACATCTGCAGCGCGGTCTTGCACTTTATCCCCTCTATCAGGTAGGTTCCGAAAAGCTTCGGTCTTACTCCCGCCTGACCACTTTCCTGGGCAGAGTCAGTAACCGCATCCCACAGAAGCTTTGCATCTCCTTCCCCCCGTTTAGATATCTCCCTCGCTTGGAGAGCCAGGCCATTATCATCACGGATAAGAAAGACAGCGTTTGTATAACGGATAAGAAAATCCTCATCGTAAAGCTTCTCGGTAAGAATGACGTTGAGCATTCCCATAGCCAGGGCATCGTCGGTTCCCGGCCGCAATGAGAGCCACAAATCAGCCTTGCTGGCAATGGCTGTAAGGCGGGGATCAATAACTACCAGCTTGGCCCCGGATTCTGTCCTCGCCTTCATCAACCGGGTAACTATATTGCCATTGTCGTTGGAGGCAGGCGGATTGACCCCCCAGATGAACATACAGCTGGGATAGGTTCCTCCAAAGGCGTAGTAGTCCGGCATGGTATAACTTCCCAGGGTCAAGAAGCTGGCACAGACCCGGGGAAATAGACATTGCTGCCAGCCCGGCTCCATCCAGTTGGGCGTGCCAAAGGCATTGCAGAGCCTCACCGGGGCCATAAAAAAGAGCCGGCCCGTGCCCTGACCCATGGCCACCGCCTCCGCGCCGTATTCATTTTTTATCGCCAACATCCTGTGCGCGATATAATCGAGGGCTTCATCCCAGCTAACCCTCCTCCACTTGCCTTCACCTCGCTCGCCCACCCTGATCAAGGGATAGTTAAGACGAAACGGGGAGTAGAGCTGCTGGATGGAGGCCTGGCCTTTAGCACACAAACTGCCCAGGTTCAGGGGATGGGTAGGGTCTCCCTCCACCCTGGTTATCCTCTCCCCTTCCTTGAACACCAGCGCACCGCATCCTCCGTGGCACATGCGGCAAAAGGAGCGGTAGACCTTTTCCTCCTTGGCTAAGTCCCCCACCTCAGCCGGCTCGAAGAAGTCAACCCTATCCACGATAGGCCGGAGAAAATCGACCAGACCCCCGGCCCGGCTGGCCTGAGGACCCCCTTTTTTCTTCATCCTTATTCCTCAACTAGATGGACAGAGCCTTGTTTTTTGAACATACAATAAACCCACTCAGGTGTCAAAGTTAACGTTAAATCTTAAGGATACGGGGCCGTTATGTGAGGGAAACCTTCTCTGGGGGCAACCCTTTACAAAGGGTTACCCCCAGAGAGTGGCCACGGCCCCGTCCCTCGGGAAAGATCGCCCCAAATAAACCCGGAAGCCGATTGTCTGAGGGGCGACTATCTGCTATAAATTGGGGAGAAATATATTTCAGCAAAGGCTTATAAGTGTCGCAACTGATAGCAACGCTGGAAAGAACCGTGTACGTGAACGAAGAGAACGGATATACAGTGGCCAAGGTGCGCCTTAAAGGGGTACGGCGCAGCACCATTACTGTGGTGGGCATCAACCTAGCCGCCTATCCCGGAGAGACGCTAGAGCTCGAAGGCGAGTGGGAGGTAGACAAAAAATATGGAGAGCAGTTCCGGGTTCATAGTTTCCGCTCCCGCGCGCCGGCTTCGGCCCAGGCCATGGAGAAATACCTGGCCTCCGGCCTGATAAAGGGAATTGGCCCGTTCCTGGCAAAAAATCTGGTCCAAAAGTTCGGAGTCAATACGCTGCAAATTATCGAGCAAACCCCAAAGAAGCTGCTCAAGGTCAAGGGCATCGGGCGAGTAAGGACGAAACTCATTCACCAGGCGGTTATGGAAAACAGGGAGATCAGGGAGTTGATGCTATTTATGCAAGGGCATTACCTCCCTGCCAGCCTGGCCGTCAAGGCTTATAAGGAGTATGGACAAAAAGCCCTCCCAGTCATTAAAGAGGACCCCTACCGTTTGGCCGACGATATATTCGGTGTGGGGTTTAAGACCGCGGACAGGGTTGCGCTGAGCCTGGGCCTACCTACCGATTCGGTCTCGCGCGCGGAAGCAGCCTTGGTTTATATACTGGGTCAACTGGCCGGGGAAGGCCATGTCTACTGTCCGCAGGAGGAATTGGTCGCTAAGGTCAGCGAGCTATTAGAGGTGGATATCTCCCTGCCGGAGACGGCCATCAATCTATTGGCTCAGCCAGGCCGAGACAAGATTGTGATTGAAAAACTTCCCTCGGGCGAACGTGCGGTGTATAGACTGCCTCTTTACTGGGCAGAGGTCAACGTGGCCAGGCGTCTCCTCCATCTGCTACATTTTCCCCACCTGATAAAGCCGCCGGAAGATTTGGATGGAGCCATAGCAGAGGCTGAGGCCGGCCAGGGAATAAGTTTCTCAGCGACCCAACGCCAGGCCTTAACCAGTATGGTAAGCAAGAAAATCGTGATAATAACCGGCGGGCCGGGAACCGGTAAGACGACCTTGGTGAAGACCTTCCTGGCCATCGCCCAGAAGATGGGGCGCCTGGTATTGCTGGCCGCGCCCACCGGTCGGGCGGCGAAGAAATTGTCTGAGACAACCGGCCAGGAGGCCAAGACCATACACCGCTTGCTGGAGTATGCCCCGGTGGCCGGCAGATTCAAACGGGACGAGAGGAATCTGCTCCGGGGTGATGTTATCCTGGTGGATGAGGCCTCCATGGTGGATCTGGTCCTTATGAACAACCTGATCAAGGCCATCCCGGTGCATGCCTCCCTTATCCTTGTCGGTGATGTGGACCAGCTCCCCTCGGTAGGCCCGGGAAACGTGCTCCGGGAACTGATAGCCAGTGGCCAGATACCACTAGTCAGACTCACCGAGATATTCAGACAGTCGAAAGAGAGCCTGATCGTTACCAATGCCCACCGAATAAACAACGGCCAACTACCCTGGCAGCCTCGGGAGCAAG
>JAZFTZ010000229.1:0-10263 GCA_036446955.1 Thermodesulfobacteriota bacterium | reverse complement strand
CCTTCGAAGTCTTCCCGCCACCAAAAAATACCGAGCATATGGGCCGAGATAAGTATTTCTTTTAATATCTGATTTAGCTCATCAAATGGCTCGGCCTTTTCAGGACCAAATAGTGCCATAAATCGATATCTGAGTGCGTGTAATCGATTAAATACCCTTTCATTTTTCTCATACCTTTCAACTATTACATAAGCTTGATCGAGGACTTTCATCTGCTGCTCGGTTTCGTTGGGCTTAGATTTACGATTTTGACCCTCATCTTCACGTCCGAACGGATTCCGTATCGCCCGTACCTTGTCACGGGCTTCATAGAATAACACCAACACCTCCTCGGCCAACTCGTATTGCTTCTTACCCCGGAGTTCCCTACGCCATGCATTGATGCCATAGATGGCCGTAAGAGCCGCCGCGACAATCGATAAGTTTCTGAGGACTTCTAGGAACCACAATGGTCAGCCTCTCTTGCCGCCTTTGCCTTTTGGAACCAGAATGTGGTTAGAGGAAAAGTCCACCACAGCCTTAGCTCCGCTCCCTTCCAGTTTGTTCATGAAGGTTAAATATACTGCAAGCATTCGCGATGTCTAAGGACAAAGCCCTTAACCGTTATGCTTTTATGTGTGTAGCGTCGGGGCTTGTCCCCGACACTATTTGTCCGGACGGGCACAGGTCTCACCGCTCGGCGACAAAAAAGGCGAGGAAAAGATTGATATGCCGGTTGCCTGGTCTTACAATCTAGTAGGGGGACACTTTGGGGTGCGTCATGAAAATAGGGGATATAGAGGTCGAGGTAGTACACCCATTCAAGATTAAGATTCCGGCTACCGGCGGCATGCGCGCGGATGGCATCATATATACGACGTTAGACGCGCTCAAGCAGGAAGAATCGGCCCAGTGCATGACTCAAGTGATGAACGTGGCCCATCTTTACGGTATTGTGGGCCCATCCATGGCCATGCCCGACATCCACTGGGGTTACGGTTTTCCCATCGGCGGTGTGGCTGCCTTCGATGTTAAAGAGGGCATGATCTCACCGGGTGGGGTCGGCTACGACATTAACTGCGGGGTGCGGCTGTTGCGCTCCGGGTTGAGCCGCACCGATATCCAAGGGAAGGTAGAGCCCTTAATCCACCAGCTCTTCTGGGACCTGCCCTGCGGGGTGGGGGCGCGCGGCCGCCTGAAACTGAGTGGGCCCGAGATGAAGAAGGTGCTGAAGAACGGCTCCCGCTGGGCCTTGGACAATGGCTATGCCAGGGAGGAGGACGTGGCCAATACCGAAGAGGGTGGCGCCCTGGCCGGAGCCGACCCGGACTCGGTCAGCGAACGGGCCCTGAAGCGGGGTTCCAACCAGCTGGGCACGGTGGGCTCGGGCAATCATTTTGTAGAGATCGGCTATGTGGCCGAAGTCTATGACGAGTACCTGGCTCGCGCCATGGGCCTGCACCTCAACCAGGTTACGGTTGGCATCCATTGTGGCTCCCGAGGTCTGGGACACCAGGTCTGTGACGATTTTCTCCACCAGATGGCCCGAAATTTACCGGATCTACCTTTTGAGTTGCCGGATAAGCAGTTGGCCTGTGCGCCTTTTAAATCCCACGCCGGGCAGGAGTACTTCCGGGCCATGAACGCGGCGGCCAATTTTGCCTATTGCAATCGGCAGATCTTGACCCACTGGACCAGGCAAGCCTTCGAAAAGATCCTCCAGGCCGGCCCAGCCACCATTGCCTTGGAGGTCGTCTATGACGTGGCCCATAACATCGCCAAGGTGGAAACTCATAACCTGGCAGGTCAGCCTCGACAATTACTCGTCCATCGCAAGGGTGTGACCCGGGCCTTTCCTCCTGGCCATCCAGATGTCCCCCCGGTTTATCGCTCGGTGGGGCAACCGGTCTTCATACCCGGCGATATGGGCCGCTGCTCCTACGTGCTGGTGGGAACGGAAAAGGCCATGGAGGAAACCTTCGGCACCACCTGCCACGGCGCTGGCCGGGTTCTTTCCCGGCACAGGGCCAAACGATTGGCCAAGGGCCGGGATATCGCCCAGGAAATGAAGGAACGGGGCATATTCGTCAAGGCAGGCCAAAGGTCGGCCCTGGCTGAGGAGGCTTCCTACGCCTACAAGGATGTGTCCAAGGTAGTCGAGACTGTCGAGGGGGCTGGCCTCTCCAAAAAGGTGGCCAAACTTATCCCTATGGGCGTAATCAAAGGCTAGTAAGGCAGTTCTTCCTTGAACACCTTGCTGTCAATCGGTTCTAGGCCCTCTCCCGGGGCATTTTCCGCCCGGAAGGTCTCCAGCAGGGTGCCGGGAGTGCCCCAGGAGACTGGCCGGCCCGTCTCTCTATCTATGGGTGATATCACTATGTTCTTGGGTACCGGAAAA
Source organism: Thermodesulfobacteriota bacterium (assembly GCA_036446955.1). Classification (GTDB taxonomy): domain Bacteria; phylum Desulfobacterota; class JAZFTZ01; order JAZFTZ01; family JAZFTZ01; genus JAZFTZ01. Next base: position 7,886 of record JAZFTZ010000229.1, on the reverse strand, counting down.
GGAAGCGCTGGCTGGTAAGCTATTGCCTGGCGCATGAAATCGAGCCAGATAGGGGCCGCGGCCCGGGCTCCGCTCTCTCCATGGCCCAGCGGAGTGCGGTCGTCGTAACCGACCCAGACACCGGTTAGAAGCTGAGGGGTGAACCCGACGAACCAGGCATCAACGAATTCATCGGTGGTGCCGGTCTTGCCCGCGGCCGGCCGGCCGATACTTCTTACCGACCTTCCTGTTCCCTCCTGGATGACCCCCTGCATAATGCTGGTTATCAGGTAGGCGGTCTCTGGGCTTATCACCCGGCTAAGCTTGGGGCTGTTCTTTTCCAGAAGGCGGTTGCTCCTATCCCGGATTTCGGTAACCAGAATAGGTTGGGGTAAATACCCCTGGTTAGCAAACGCGGCATAAGCCCGGACCAGCTCCCACAAGGTGAGCCCTGATGCCCCCAGGGCCAGAGACAGGTTGGGGTACAACGGCGAGGTTATTCCCATCTTCTTAGCATAGGTAATGGCATACTCCACGCCAATGGAGTCCAAGATCTTCACCGTGGCCACGTTCCTCGATTCTTCCAGCGCCCGGCGGAAGGTAACCGGCCCCTTATACTCTTTGTCGTAATTTTGAGGTTGCCAAACCTCGCCTGGGGCCCCGGCCTGATAGGAAACAGGGGTATCCATTATGATTGAGGCCGGTGTGTACCCAGCATCCAATGCGGCCGCATATATTATCGGCTTAAACGCCGAGCCGGGCTGGCGCACGGCCTGAGTGGCTCGATTGAACTGGCTGCGCCTAAAATCGCTACCGCCCACCATGGCTATCACATAGCCGGTGCGGGGGTCCAGCGCCAAAACCGCGCCCTGGACTTCGGGCTCCTGCTCCAGAGAGAAGATCAGCCGGCCTTTTTTACCGTAAGCCTCAATCCTTACCAGCACCACGTCGCCCTTTTTCACCGGAAAGGATTTGCCTTTAAGGGCCCAAGGGGAGTGGGAGAGATTGGCCGTTCCGGTGTAACCCCGAACGCGTATCCAGGCGGTCTTTTTGATCCGGCTGGCCCCTTCCACCACTCCTTTGACCATCTGGCCCAGCGCCGGTCCATTTGGGCCCAGGGTCACCGGCGGCAACCTTTTAAGAAATGCCTCATAATCCTTCGGTCGCAGCCTTTTCTTCGCCCCCCGATAGCCCCGCCGTTTATCCAACCGTTTAAGTCCCTTGCGCAAGGCCTGCACCGCGGTGCGCTGCAGCCTTGCATTCAGGGCAGTCTTAATGGTCAGCCCGCCCTTGTACAAGGCATCGGTGCCGTACTTATTCTCCACGTACCTGCGCACCTGTTCGGTGAAATAAGAGGCGTAGCTGCGCAGGCCTCTATCTCGTTTTAATACCTTAAGAGGGGTGTACTCGGCCGCCTGAGCCGCCTCCGGAGTAACGTAACCGACGGTTACCATCCTGCCCAGCACGTACCTTTGCCTGGTCTTAGCCCGGTTCGGGTGTCTGAGCGGGGAGTACCGGGAGGGGGCCTTAGGCATTCCTGCTAGCAGGGCAATCTCAGCCAGGTTAAGTTCGTCCAGCCCTTTGCCAAAGTAGGTCTGGGTCGCCTGGGTTACCCCATAGGCACCGTGGCCCAGATATATCTGGTTGAGGTAGAGCTCCAGGATTTCCTCCTTGGTGAAATTTCTCTCGATACGCAGCGCGGTAATAATCTCCTTTAGCTTCCTCGCCAGAGACCGCTCCGGGGTAAGCAAGATGATTTTCGCCACTTGCTGGGTGATGGTGCTTCCCCCTTGCACGAACCCGCCCGCCTGAATGTTCTTCCAGGCAGCCCGCACTATCCCGCGCAAGTCTATGCCTCTGTGCTGGAAGAAGCTGGCATCCTCGGCTGCCACGAAGGCATGCACCATCTGCTTGGGTATCTTGGCGTAGGGCACCCATAGACGTTTTTCCACGAAGAATTCGCCAATCACTGTATTATCAGTGGAGTAAACCCGGGTGACTAGTGGGGGACGGTATTCCCTTAACGTTGTAAGCTTGGGAAGGTTGCCTCGGGACAAAAAAAGCGCGGTGCCAGCCACCAGCGCCAGGCTGGCGGTAACCAGCACCAGAACCAGCAGGGAGAAGATGGGGAAAACCGCGGCCAGGGTTTTTCGAAAAAACCCCCTGCTCGCAGCTACTTTTCTTTTAGCTCGTTTCCTGGCCATGGCTTATCTTAACCGACCGACTCCAACCATCAATGTAAGTAGCGCACCCGACGCCAGCGGTGCGGCTGGAGAAAGGGCACCAATAATATGCCGGCCACAAACCCGCCTATGTGGGCAAACCAGGCTACTCCCCCACCGGAGCCCGAGCTTAGCATCTGAAAGAGGAACCAGATTCCCAAAAAAAACAGTGCGGGTAAGTGAATCAGTCTGGGAATGAAAAAGAAGATAAATAAGGTGAGCACCCGGGCTCGAGGAAACAATAGCGCATATCCCCCCAGCACCCCGGCAATTGCCCCGGACGCGCCTATCATGGGAATCTGAGAATCGACATTTAAAATTATCTGAGCCAGGGCCGCGGCTATTCCCGCGGCTATGTAAAACAAGATAAAACGAAGACGGCCCAGATAATCCTCCAGGTTGTCGCCAAATATCCACAGGTAGAGCATATTGCCCAGCAGATGGAGAATACTGCCATGCATGAACATGGCACTGAAGATGGTAAACGGTATGGACAGCGGCGCCTCCGGCCCGATATCCTGAAAATGGGTGAATTCGTAAGGGATGGTGCCCCAGCGATGTATAAATTCTCGTTCATAAGGCCCTAAGGAGAGCTGGTAGATATAAACCACAAAGCTTAGCGCAATGATTCCTATAGTAACAATAGGAAAGGTCGTAGTCGGCTGGTCATCTTTTATCGGTATCATCTTCCCGCCACTAGTGCCCAATCAAATAAAATATACTCCGCCCAAGCAAGGGTGTCAATCACCCCGGGTATGGTGAGGCGAACCTTCCCAGAAGGTCGCCCTCAGCCTTAACAACGTTCGTCGACATTTTTGTCAGGTGCCGGGTCAAATAGGTCGAGTCTCAAGACCCAGGAAAAATCAGCATTTACCGCCGACCCGTGGGTGCGACCTCGACAAATATGTCGGCAGCCCTGAGCGATAGGCTGGCTAAGTCAGTGAAATATTTGGATTTTATTGTTGGCATGGCTCTTGAACAAGTCAGGGCAAACCACATTACTTACTACGGAGGTGTTGGCATGAAACGTTTTTGGGTAATCGCTCTGGCAGCGATCTTTATTCTCGGTGTGGGGAGCTATGGACTGGCTCATCAGTTCGGTGGTTCCTGGCGCGGCCCTGGCTACGGCATGATGGGTGGTGGTATGATGGGCCCGGGCATGATGGGTAGTGGCTCGTTTGGTCACATGGGCCCTGGGATGATGCGAGGCCTTGGCGGGTCGGCCGCGAATTTGCCCTGTCCGGGCTATGGCCCCCATACCGAGGTAACCGGCCAGGTGACCAAGGAGCAAGCGGCCAATTGGGCCCGCAACTATCTGGCCAGGCTTAGCAATCCTAACTTGAAGCTGGGCAAGATCACCGAGACCGAGACCCATTTTCAGGCTGAGATTCTCACCAAGGACAATTCCCTGGTGGAGAAGATACTGGTTGAAAAGGCTACCGGCCGGACCACCCGGGCCTTCTAAAAAACGGGGTTAAGCCTGGATCGGAAAGGGGGACCTAAGGCGGTCTCCCTTTCCATTTTAAGGTCCGGGTGTTATAAGATAAAGGATGAGGACGACCAATGGCGGGCTTAAAGGGTCAACAATCATATCTATCCATCCGCTACCTGATGGCGGTCATGCTGATAATGGCGGGGATTATCAGCGCCTATGTCTTTGTATCTGCCCACCGGATGCAGAACTACCTCAGACAAATCATGGAACAGGAGGGTCTAGTCCTGGCCGAGGCTTTAGAGATAAGCAGCCGAAATGCCATCTTGGGCAATCGGATGTTGGAGGATATGATTGCCCAGCGGCTGTTGGATAATGCCCGGCTGGTGGATCTGCTTTTGGCGCAGAATCCCTCCACCCTGGCCCACCTGGATAAGATAGCCAAGGAGAACCAGCTCCACCGTCTGGAGGTCAGGGGAGCTGAAGGTGCTCTCATCGCTGACAACACCAGGCCGCCGATGGGCCCTGGGGGCATGATGGAAAGGATGATGGGCCGAATGACGGAGCAGATGCCGGGCATGATGCACCCCCCGGATCCCCCGGAGACTGGCGAGAGGATGCGGGAACATATGCGCCAGATGTTCTTCTGGCCCATTATCCAGGGCCGGACCGAAGAGGTGGTCCAGGGGCTGGGGGAGAGGAAGTTCTGGCGGGGTTCCAATTATGGCGTGGCGCTCAAGAGACAATACGGCCCAGGCCTGATTGTGATTTTGGCCGATGCCAGATATATCCTTAACTTTCGCCAGGAGATCGGTCTGGAGCGCTTGGCTCGGGACTTGAGAGACCGACCCGGGTTGGAATATATCGCCTTGCAGGATGAAAATTCGGTCTTCCTCGCGCATAGCGATGCCAGCCTGGTAGGTAAGAAGGGCCAGCCTTTGCTGCTAAACTCAGGCCAGCAGCGCCTGGTCAGGGTATTGCCGGGAGCAGATGGAAACCAGGTTCTCGAGGTAGCTCGGCCTTTTTCTTTACAAGGGTTACCCCTGGGCACCATCAGAATAGGCCTTTCCTTGGAACCGCTGGCTCAGGTGCGGAAGAAATCGGTGACCGCCATCGTCATGATTGGAGCGGCTTTTCTCATCGTGGGGTTGATTGGCATGGCCATCATCTTTCTCAATCAACGTCGCCATATTGATGCCGTCCGGGCTTTGGAGGCTCAGGTGAGGAGGTCGGAACGGTTGGCTTCTCTGGGGAACTTGGCTGCCGGTGTCGCCCACGAGGTGAGAAACCCTTTAAACGCGTTGGCCATGGCTAGCCAACGGCTGCAAAAGGAGTTTATCCCCCAGCAGGGGAAGGAGGAGTATGAGAGATTCATCGCGCTAATGCGGGGGGAGATAGCCCGCATCGATGGCATAGTGGAGCGATTCCTCAGTTTGGCCCGGCCAGCCAAGCCGGTTTTGCAGCCTCTGGACATAAGCGTCCTAATTAGGGAAGTAGCCGCGTTGCTCAAGGTTGAGGCCGAGCAAAAAGGGATAGAACTCAAACTCGATACCCGGGAAGAGCCCTGCCGTTTGAAAGCCGATGTCCAGCAACTGAAGCAGGCGACCATGAATATCCTGCTCAATGCCATCCAGGCCACACCCGCGGGAGGGTCTGTCTCCTTTAGTTGCCAGAGGAAGGGCCAGCAGGTCAGGATATCCATTGCTGACACCGGGCCAGGGATAGCTGGGGAACTCAAAGAACGTGTCTTCGATCCCTATTACACCACCCGGGAGGGAGGTATGGGCCTGGGCCTGTATATCGCCCAGAGCATCCTCCAGGAGCACGGCGGCAGAATAGAGGTGGAGAGCACCCTGGGCGAGGGGGCGGTCTTCACGTTAGTGCTTCCTCAGCAGGAGAGATAAGCCGGTGGAAGGGTTCCGCATCCTGGTGGTAGATGATGAGCCGGTGCAACGGGAGATGATCGCCGAATTCTTGGCCCGGGCTGAATTCGATGTCCAGGCCGTGAGTTCCGGTGCTGAGGCATTGGCGGTGATAAAAAAGGAGCGGGTCGATCTGGTCATAACCGATTATAAGATGCCCGGCATGTCTGGCCTGGAGCTGGTAAAAGAGAGCAAGGAGATAAACCCGGAGGTAAACGTGGTCATCCTCACCGCCTACGGCACCATCGGGACCGCGGTGGCAGCCATGAAAGAAGGGGCCTATGATTATCTGACCAAGCCGGTTGATTTGGACGAACTCCTTGCCCTCATAGCACGGGTTAAGGAGAGAAATCAACTGCTGGCCGAGAACAAGGAGCTGAAGCACCAGCTAAGGGATAGGCACCAGTTTGACCATCTGGTGGCCGAGTCCGGCCCCATGCAGGAGGTGTTGAGCATGGCAGCTCGGGTGGCCGACAGCGATGCCACCGTGCTCATTCGGGGGGAGAGCGGTACTGGGAAGGAGTTACTGGCCAGGGCCATCCATTACCACAGTCCCAGGTGCAACTATCCTCTGGTGAAGGTCAACTGTGCCGCCCTGCCCGAGACACTGCTGGAGAGCGAGCTCTTCGGGCACGAAAAAGGTGCTTTTACCGGAGCCAGTTATCGGCGGATCGGCCGGTTCGAGGCCGCTCAAAAAGGGACCATCTTCTTGGATGAGATCGGCGACCTGTCTTTGGCCCTCCAGGTTAAGCTTCTCAGGGTATTGCAGGAAAAAGAATTCGAGCGGCTGGGGAGCAACACCACCTTGAAGGCGGACGTGCGGATAATCGCGGCCACCAACACCGACCTGGAGCAGGCGGTTAAGGAGAAAACATTTCGGGAAGACATTTATTACCGCTTGAACGTGGTAACTGTTCTTATTCCCCCCTTGCGGGAGCGCCGTGCCGACATACCTGCCCTGCTAGATCATTTCCTCGCCCGGTTCGCCAAAGAGTATAATAAAGAGGTGTCCGGATTTACACCTCAGGCCAAAGACCTGCTGGTGAAGTATGACTATCCCGGTAACGTTCGGGAACTGGAGAATATGCTGGCCCGAGCCACCCTGCTTACGCGAACCTCGCTTATAACTGAGGAGGCCTTGCCAAAGCAACTCGGATCGGATAAAAAACCTGTACGGCTGGCTGACCAACCTGGCTTGCCTGAGACCATTGCCGGGTTGGAGAGCCAGATGATCGCCGCCGCCTTGGAAAAGCATGACGGGGTGCAGACCAGGGCGGCTGGGGAGTTGGGTATAAGTGAACGGGTGCTCAGGTACAAATTGAAGAAATACGGTTTATCATGGCCAGAGAAAAGCATCGATTAAGAAACTGGGCCTGGCTGGCATTGGTAATCGCCTCGGCTTTGGCTCCCTTCCCGCCTCAGCCGCTGGAGGCGGCGGAAGGAAGGGTTGCTGATATTCTTGAGCAGCAAGAGACTCTGCAATTCACCGTCAAGTTTCTCATCTTTCCTGAGGTGGGTACCGTACGGATTACCTTTGGCCGCCAAGGGGCATTCTACCTGGCCACTATCCGCACCGAGCCTAAAGGCCCGCTGCCTGCTCTGCTTGGCAACCCGAGTTTTTTTTACCAGACTCGTATGGAGGAGGTTGCTGGCGGCAAGCGGCTTAGGGTGTTACAGTCCGTTCAAGTGCAAGAACGCCGCGGCACGGTGAGGAAAGTGGTTAATACCCTCGATTACCAGACCAGATCTAGAGAGCGGCGCTTCACCAAAACAGGCCAGCCGCCTAAGGTGAGCCGTTTCTCCATTCCCGAAGGCGTTTATCTGGATGATTTCTTGACCACCTTTTACAATCTTCGCCTGCAAGCCTACGGCCCGGTCCGTCCCGGAGCCCGGTTCGAGATAGATATCATGAGCAAGCGGGGGCAAGCCAAGATCTATATTGAAATCAAGGAGCAAGAGCCGGATAGCCTGGTAGTCCTGGTGAGCACCAACCAGAAACTTTTAGGTTCCAAGCGAGGCCAGATAAGGATGGTGTTGGGTCCTGACCTGGTACCCAAGGAAGTTACCGTGGTTTCCGTTTTTGGCCTGGGAGATGCCGTGGGCCAATTGGTGAGCCGAGAGGTGGAACCATTTAACCGATAGGATGGAAAGTATGAATATCCTTCAGGAACAAGTTAGTTGCCCCGGATGTGACAAGAAATTCGAGTTTGGTTTCCGTGATCGCCGCGGCAATGATAAGCGACGTAACCATACCTGGCAGATGTGCCCTAACTGCAACCAGCCGGTAGAGATCACCGTAAGTTATACCGTCACCGGTTACGATATTAAGGT
>JAZFTZ010000228.1:0-3863 GCA_036446955.1 Thermodesulfobacteriota bacterium | reverse complement strand
ATTTTTGTGAGAGGGGGTTTCTATCTATGGACTGCACGGTAAGAATATTGAAGGAATTCAAGATATATAAGGAATCGGAGGGTAATCCCACCTTTGTCAAGTTGTACTGTCCGATAATGGGCGAGGTAGTCCTTAGTGGCGAGGAGGCGGAGAACGCCTTGAAAAAGATAAAGGAGGAGGGGTGTGACTGGCGCGCGGCCATGCGGGGGAAAAAGGTTACCCCTTAAACCACAAACCACAGAAGGTCGATGGGGCATTCCCCCACCATATTCTAAGAGACCCTTTTCGCAATGACTATTAGTGAATTTCCTCCGCCGATTATGTAACTGGAGTTGATTTCTTCAAGCCAATATCTCTTTTTAGCCTGGCTGGGCCAAAACTTGGATCTATCCTTTTCCACTACAGTCATCGTCACAGATGTTGTAACCGGGCAAGGATCGTGCTAGAGTGAGGTCGTCATGGCAAAAGACCGATTCCTGGTTAAGGCAAGGTGGTTGGTTACTCTGGGCAAGAGCAAGCCGCTGATTGATAATGGCGCGCTTATTGTTGAGCAGGGTGTCGTAAAGGAGATAGGAACCCAGCAAGAACTCTCCGGCAAAGGGCGGTTTGATTTTGAAATCGGGGGTGGCAGCCATGATATCGCGCTGCCTGGTTTGGTGAATGCTCATCACCACGTAGGCCGATATTTTCGGGACGGCCTTTCCGACCTGCCTTTGGAGATCTGGCTCTTACGTCTTCGGCAGCAGTTCCGTTTTCCCTTAACCCAGCAGGAGAGTTACGACAACACGCTCTGGTCCTGCCTGGAACTTATCCGGGGCGGGGTGACCAGCGTCATCGCCTTCCACAGCGAGCCGCCTGGCCCAGATAACATCAACTGGGAGGCAGCTCTTCAGGCGTACAGAGATTCTGGTCTAAGGGTGGCTTTTTGCCTGGGTGTCTCGGACCAAAACCGGTTCCTCTATGACGATGACCAGGGGTTCATCGACGCTCTCCCTGAAAAGCTGGCCAGGCGGATTAAAGCTGACCTGGAGCCCTTTTCCTGGGAAAGTTATTTCCGGGCTTGGTGCTCGATGTACGAGAAATATGATGACCGAGAGGGGAAGCTGCGCATCTTCCTGGCACCCTCGGGGACCCAATGGTGTTCGGATGGGTTGCTAAATAAGATTAAATCCGCGGCCAACGAATTTTCCACCGGCATTCAGCTGCACCTGTTGGAGACCAGGTATCAGAGGGAGTACGGCTTGAGAAAGTGGGGCAAGAGCATGGTTGCCCATCTGGCAGAGATCGGATTTCTTGGGCCGGAGGTCTCCGCCGCGCATTGCGTTTGGCTGGAGGAATCAGATCTGAAGATAATGGCTGAAAGCGGGGTAACCGCGGTGCATAATCCCAGTTCCAACCTGCGCCTGGGCAGCGGTATCGCGCCGGTGGCCGCGATGACCGAGGCCGGAGTCAACCTCGCATTGGGCTTGGATGGCCTCGGGCTTAACGATAATGGCGACATCCTATCAGATATGCGGTTGGCTATGTTCTTGCAACGAACACCGGGCCTGGCTGGCAAACGGCTCTCTCCCAAAAGAACCCTGGAGCTGGCCACTAAAGGGGGTGCCCGGGCTCTATTGCTCGATGAAAAGTTGGGCAGGCTGGAGCCGGGCTGTATCGCCGACATTGTATTGTTGGATGGCCAATCTATTTGGCGCGCTCCCTTTGTTAACCCTGACAACGACTTTTTTGAAGTCTTGCTGGTGCGCGGCCGGGGCCAGGATGTTAAGGCGGTTATCGTCGCCGGTAAGCCGGTGATGAGGGATGGAGAGGTTTGCGGGATCGATGCCAGCGCAGTAAGGGCCAGATTGGATGACCTTTGTCTGAAACGGCAGGCGAAGATGGCTCAAGACCGGGCCTTGGTGGGCGAGCTCGAGGGTAAGCTTATCGAATACTTCACCCGTTGGGATAAGCAAAGCCAGAATTTGAGCCAACCCCGGTACCGCTATAACCTCCTTTAATAGAGCAATAGAGCAACAACTCGGTTTTTTCCGGCCAATCTGCCTGGGGCGAAAATGGACCAGGCGGGGACTTTATTTCCGCTGGCCGACTGTGATAGATTTAATTTAAAAGCTAGCGCCAATTTTGGTTTATCAAGATTATTAATTGGAGGATAGAATGCACGTAGTTGTCGCTGCTCTGATTGGCTGCTTGCTCTTTCTCCCTTCTTCGATTCTGGCTCAGGATGTCGCCGTCCCCACAATAAAGCAGATGAAGGTCTCCTTGTGGCCCGAGTATGATGACCCCCGGGTGCTGGGTATCTATCGAGGCGTTTTTGACCCCAGCGCCCAGGTTCCCAAGCGCATCCGTCTCCTGGTTCCCAAGGATGCCGAGATAACCCAGGCCTGTGCCTTGACCGAAGCTGAGGAACATCTGTGCCAGTTCGCCCAGAAGGAAGTAAAGGGAGATTTTGTCGAGGTCAGTTTCGACCTTCCCCAGCCCCGTTTTCTTCTCGAATTCTATTTCCCTCTCTCTGTCCAAGGGGCTGAAAAGGCGGCGCGCTTGCTTTTCTCGTCGGTTTATCCGATCCAGTCGCTTCAGGCAGAGGTCATGAAACCCTTGAGGGCGGAGGGGTTTAAGGCGGTCCCGCAACCGGCTTCCTTTGTCCGAGACGGCGTCGGTCTGGAGTACGGCAGCGTCGACCTTGGCAATCTACCCGCTGGCAAACAGGTTGAAATCAAGCTCGGTTACAGAAAGAACGATTCCCGACCCTCGGTGGCCAAGCGAACCTCGGGCTCCCCTGGCCAAGGCCAAGTGGTGGTGCCTACCAGGGAGGGGGGAAGAACCTACCTGGCCCTCATGGCGGCAATTTTAGGAGGCGGTGCCCTTCTACTGGTTGGATACCTGATCGCGGCGCGACGGCGCCCGGCACCACCGGCGGTTGCCAAGACTCAGGCTAAGCCGGCCAGGAGGGCCAGGCCGAAATTCTGTTCTAGCTGCGGCGCCCAGATAACACCGGAAAACAGCTTTTGCCCGGAGTGCGGCAACAAGTTGACTTAAGTCGTCCCCCGGCAAGGGGGGATACTGGGATATCAAATCCGCCAAAATGTCACCTTGGAACCCGCATGAAACCGTCATCTACAAGGGCAAAAAATAGCAGTCCGAGACTTTCTCAAGCTCAGCTGGAAAAGATAACCTTCTGCCAGAACTGTGGAGCACCATTCAGGATATCCGAGCCAGTTAATAAAAAGGTAAAACCGCTTATACCACAAGGGGGAACAATCCCTGGCCCCTGTCCGGTATGTCTGAAATCTCCGCTTATGGTTAGCCAAGAGCAACTGGTAAGAGCCGGTAGGCAGGTTGGAACCCAATCTCCTTACAACTGCTCTGTCGATTGCCGGTATCAGCTAGGCAGGGGCTACCTCAAGTGCGGCTTGGGGTTTATTCCTGTGGTGGAAGTGGGTTTGCTAAAGTTGGAGGACGTTGCATAGATACATGGAAGCAAGCAGAACATGATTCTCTCTGGAGACCCGGAAGGCCCCCCCTGGGCAACAGCCCCCTCGGCCCAGTGGGATGAATTTGGTTGAGTGTTAGCCCACAGCCAGGCACTATTTGCGCTTGGAATCTAGCCCTTGGGCGTTCCTTGTGGTCTAAACTAGTCCATCTTGAACTCGATAGCAAGCGAGGAGCAACTTTTTAGAAATCTGGTAGAAGATTTCTTTTGGTAATCACTTATGGATGGTTCAGTCTTGCGGTAACCTTCATAACGCCCAAATCCTAACATACAATTTGGACCGATTTCTTGGGGGGGCAGGTCAGTTTGCACCGTCTCCACTACCCTGGTCACATTTTGAAGAGGATTTGAGGTCGCGGGTAAGTAAAAG
>JAZFTZ010000227.1:0-4290 GCA_036446955.1 Thermodesulfobacteriota bacterium | reverse complement strand
TACGCTCTTTAGTTCAAGCGGGAACGACTGTCGTGATTTGAGATGACATAAACAACTACTAAGGAAAACGCGCCCCAAGTCTCTGGAATGAACAAAACCGGAATAGTGGCTAATTCGTGCAGGCCAAAGTGCCAGGGGTAGATGCGTCTCAATCAGCGGGATGGAAGAGGCAAGGGATAAATAGGGCGGGGCAGATAACCTTGCGCTAGCCTGGTTGGATATAGACCTCAACCTAGCAGATGTAATCGTTATTATGTTTGGATTGGCGCTGTCGCGCCAATCCAAACGAACTAACTCGGGGTTAGGGGGTCCAGGGGGAGGGGCCCGCGGCCCCGTCCCCCTGGAAAGACTCAGGGTTTCCCCCACACAACACCTACAACGAGACCTTTCAAAAAGGTTGACAAAGGCATAGGGGGAGTTAGAATAATTTTGTTGTTTTCTCTTCTTTTCGGATGGAGCATTGGCGGTGGGGTTTCAATCTCGCTGGCATCTCCTGCCTAGCATATGGTCAGCGGCGAGGTTTTAAGCAGACCAGCTTGAGAGAGGGCTAAATCTTGCCAACGGTCAGGATTCGCTATCTCGGTTCTCTCCAACGTACCCTGGGCAGGGTTGAGGAAGAGATCGAGTTTACTCCCGGCACGACCACTCAAGCCCTGCTCTCCCTCCTGGCCGACCGCCACGGTGAGACCTGGAAGAAGTGTTTCCTCACCCCCGAGGACAAGGTACGGCCTTCGGTACAGCTTATCTTGAATGACACCATGATCATGAAGCCTGCTGAACTGGAACGCCCTTTGGAGGAATCCTGCCAGCTTTGCCTGGTTGTTGGCATCTACCCCCTGGAGGGGGGCGAGGCTGAGGGCATTTTGTGGGGGTAACCCTTTGTAAAGGGTTTTCCCCAGAGAAGGTTTCCCCCCAGAGGGTCCAAAGATGAAGTCAGCCAATTTTCAAAGGATTGAGGCCGACGTGGTGGTACTGGGTGGTGGGCTGGCTGGTTGCTGGGCCGCGCTGGCGGCCAAGGAGCGGGCCTGCCGGGTGATCTTGGTGGATAAGGCGATGGTGGCAAGAAGCGGTTGCTCCACCTTCGCGGCGGGAGTGATGCTCGCGCCCCTTTCAGACGATAACCTGGAGGAATGGGCCCGGGAGATCGTTGAGAACGGCGAGTTCATGAACGACCAGAAATGGGTGGTTACTCTGCTGAATGAGCAAATGGGCCGGCTGGCGGACATGCAGGGCTGGGGCTTTCCATTCGAGATGGGGGCGGATGAGAGGCTGGTCAGAATAATAGGCCGCGCCCATAAGAAAACCCGGGTACTTATGTTCCACGGTCATAAGCTCATGGAGGGGATGCGCAAGAAGGTTCTGGAGAAGGGGGTGGAGCTCAAAGAAAGGATAATGGTTACTGACCTGCTTCTCAACCAGGACGGCACAGCCTCCCCAAACCGACTAGTCGGTGTCATAGGCCGGCATACCCGAAGCGGTGAATGGGTTGTTCTTAATGCCGGCGCGCTGGTCCTGGCCTGCGGCCCCATATTTTTTAAGGATGGCGGCGGATATGTGGACAATATCAGCGGTGATGGAGTGGCCATGGCCTATCGCGCGGGTGCTACTTTGACAGATATGGAGTTCGCCACCCAGTGCAACATAATTATCTGGCGGCGCAAGTACAAGGCCTCGGGAATCAATATGTTTCAAGGATATGGAGCGCATATCGTTAACTCTAACGGCGAGAGGTTCATGGAGAGGTACGACCCGGTCCTTAAAGAGAGATCCAAGACCAGCATCCTGGGGGCTGCCTTTACCAAGGAGGCCCTCGAGGGGCGAGGCCCCATCTACATGGACATGCGGCACCTTAAGCCTGAGGTCTTCGAGAAGTTTGAGCGGGTTATCCCCAAGACGATGCAGGTCTTCCGGGCGGCAGGAATAGATCCTAGACACGACCTAATAGAGTGCACACCTTCGGTGCACACACCGCATAGCAGCAGCGGCGAAGGCGGTATCAGGGTGGATATTGACTGCCGGACCGACCTGCCCGGCCTTTTTGCCGCCGGTGGCAGCACCAAGCATAAGCCCCATGGCACCTATGCGGTCGGCGGCCTCAACCTGGCCTACTGTTGCGTATCAGGATATCGGGCCGGGTACGGGGCCAGCCGGTTTGCCCAAGGTAATCTTAGGCCGCCTCTGCCTGGGGACGGGCTTCTGGCCGACTACATCGATAGGCAGGAAAGGTCCTTTGCCGGTGGCCAGGTTGATCTGGAAGAGATAATAAGGGAGATAAAGCTGGTCACCGTGCCGGCCAAGTATAGTTTCTTCAAGCACCGCCGGCGGATAAACGAAACGCTTGCCAGGCTGGAGGAGATCGAGGCCGGCCTTTTACCGGAGGCAAAGGTTGACGGCGTACATAATTGGGTCAAAGGAATGGAGATAAGGAATTACCTGACCTGCGCTCGGCTGGTTTATAAGGCGGCCCTGCTAAGAGAGGAATCGAGGGGAAGCCTGTTTCGCGAGGAATTTCCCAACCGTGACGACCGACACTGGCTCAAGTGGATAACTATAAAAAGGATTGGCCATGAGGACAGGATTATCATAGAGCCAATCCCCCTGGACAGCTACCCGTTCAAACCAAAATCGTTGGCACCCGTTCCTTTCCCGGTGCAGTACTATTTCGAGAAATGAGGTTTGGATGCAGCTGCCTCTTTATTTAGATTGACCCTAACAGGGATATTAGTTAACGTTGAAAAACCTAACCGATCAAAACTTATCTTGGGCAACAGTAAACAGGCTGGCGGGGAAACCCCTTGCTCTGCCTCGGCTGGCCAGAAGGCCAAATAATCTAAAAGCTTAAGGAAGGAGGAAATGTTATGGCCAAAAAACTTTTTCTGCTTTGCTTGGTGGCTTTTGTTTTGCTGCCCGCCTTGCCCCAAGGGCAGGCTAAAGAGAAGGCAACGTTTACTAATTCCACCCCCTTCAACCCGGTGGAGAATCTACCAGCTATGGCGGCATTGGAAAAGGGATTCTGGAAACAGGAAGGCCTTGACGTTAACTGGGTTACGTTCAAATCGGGCGGGCCTCATATGCAAGCCTTAGCCGCAGGTAAAAGTGACATGGGTATGACCGGAGGGGTCAGCCTGATGAGGCCTATGGCGAAAGGAGTACCCGTCATAGGCATCGCGGACCTTAAGGCCCTCCAGAACTTTTATTTCTGGGTAAAAGCTGACAGTCCGATTAACAAGGCTCAGGACCTGAAAGGCAAGAAGGTCGGCATCAGCCGGACCGGCGGTCTAGGGCATGCCTACGCCCAAGTGGTCCTGCGGGCCTTGGGATTGGAGAGCCAGACGAAATTGGTTGCCACCGGACGCCTGACCGCGTCAATAGCCGCTTTAAAATCAGGGGTTGTTGATGCCGTAGTCTATACGCCGATGGCCATGGGAATACCTAAGTATCAAGGGGTTGCCAGAGAGGTAGTGAGCGTCAGAGATTTCATGCCCAAGCCCTGGGTTGACCTGATTGTTTTCACCAGTAAAGGCCTGATAGCCAAGGATCCTGGTACGGTGAATAAGCTGCTTAGCGGCTATCTGAAAGCGGTGGGTTTCATCTCGAAGAATCGGGCCTGGGCCATTCAAAAGATGAAGGAGAAATTCCGTTATCCAGACCCCCTGGCCGCGGAGGTCTTTGATAGAATCATGAAGAACTACAAGTCAAAGAGGGGAGAGGTAAAGGTCGACCCTCGGGCACTGGCGAATGTAAGGTCGTTCATGATCGAATACGGGCTTTTGGACAAAAATGCCCCGGAAGTGGAAAAGATGTATACCAACCAGTTTGCTAAGTGACAAATGGTCCCTGAGAGGGCTAGCCGGGAAAGTAGGCATAATATCGCGTGGCTGGTGCATCCTACAGTGAAGGATGAAGCCTGGACCGTTAAAAAGTTGGAGAGCCACTTCGCTGGGCTATATATAACCGAGTTGCCAGGGAAGAATACCACCTTGGGCGCTGCTGCCACGACGAATTAGAATGCTCTTGGGGGAGTAGTTCAATTCATGGGAGACTTCGATCTGTAAGACTCTGCCTCGATTAGGTTGTTTCGCTCCTTAGCCTCTGGCATTAACAGCCAAGCTGGTAATCTTCCCCTGATGGATCGACTCTGTCACTTCTTACTGGAGCAAACTAGCCCCCCATATAGGTGGGTTGCAGTGCCCCTGTTTAGTTCTGAATTGGGAAAAGAAAATAATTGACTTCAGCGGATAATCTTGATATATCTAGAAAATCTAATGTTGCGGGGTGGAGCAGTCTGGT
>JAZFTZ010000226.1:0-2336 GCA_036446955.1 Thermodesulfobacteriota bacterium | reverse complement strand
GAAAGGAGTAAATATCGTATGAGGAGTTGGTCTCTGATTGTACTGGCGTTGTCAGTCGCGCTCCTGCTCTCTCAGCTGGGAACCGCTCAGGCCGCCGACGTCGCCAAAGGGGAAGCTACTTTCACCAGCTATTGTGCCGGTTGTCATGGTCAGAGCGGAAAGGGTGATGGCCCGGCCGCGGCCGCTTTGAACCCCAAGCCTAAGAACCTGGCCGACCCCAAGGTCATTGGCAAATTATCGGACAAATATCTAACCGATATAATAAGCAAGGGTGGGGCCGCAGTGGGCAAATCCGCGCTCATGCCCCCGTGGGGCGGAACCCTTAAGGAGGCGGATATCCAGAATATCATCGCCTTCATCAAGAGCTTGAGTAAGAAGTAATCAGTAAACTAGCGAGGCCCAGGCGAACCCACTGGCGGGCCTCTTACGGGCTGGAAGCTGCCCCCCCGGCTTCCAGTCCCCTCCCCATAACATCTCATTCCCCAAGGTTGGCCGGTTAATTGGCGCCCGCTTGTTAGGCAACGTTCTACTGTTATCACAACGAAAATGCACGCGGCCACTGGTCTCGATTGATCAACGCGCTTGACTCCATTCACTGTGCTTATTGTGCACAACGTGCAGGATACGCACGAGGAAGTAATGCTCTCTCCTATTCCTTTCATCAAGAGAGATGCCAACCCAGCCGCGACTACTCTCTAACATCCCTTTATTGCAAGATTTGTTTAACTCCTTATTTGCTCCCAATAATCACAAAACTTAGTTGGCAAGGGCTTTGCATACAGTTTAGCCGAGTAAGCAGTAATTAATCTGGTAAAGGTGAAACCCGATACGTGCCAACTCCTTGAGTAAGGAGGAAAGATGACGACGGGCCGAATCAAGTTGATGCTAGTGGTAAGCTTAGCCTTGCTGGTGGCTGGCTGTGCTACCGCGCCTACGAAGAAAGAAAAACTCATCGAGCTTATGTGGCCGGAGCCGCCGCTTACTCCCCGGATAAAGTTTGTGCGCAATTTCTCCACCGAGAGAGACCTGGAAAGAAAATCTACCTTTGGCGAATCATTTTTGAAGTTCTTGACCGGCAAGGTGCCGCCCATTTCTCGACTGTATCAGCCCGTGGATGTGGCGGTTTCGCCGGACGGAAATAGGTTTTACGTCTCTGACTATGCCCGGGGGCTGGTATTTAGATTTAATATTGAGGAGAAGAAAGTTAAACTTTTCGGCAAGTTCTCCCGGCCCTTTGGAATAGCCTTAGACAAGAAGGACCGGCTGTATGTGGCGGAACAGGGTTCCAAGTACATCCGGGTCATTGACCAGGAGGGAAATAGACTCAAGTCTATAACCCACGAAAGCCTGGAACGTCCCGCGGGCCTGGCTCTCGACGAAAAGAGAGGCCTCCTCTATGTGGCCGACGCTTCCTTTGGTAAATCCAATAACCACTTAGTGAAGGTTTTCGATTTGGAGGGAAAGTTCCTGAGGGACATCGGCAAGGGAAGGGGTTTTGGCCCTGGCCAGCTATATTTCCCTACCTATGTGGCTGTAGATGGAGAAGGCCGTCTTTATGTTACGGAAACGATAAGCGCCCGGGTCTCTGTCTTCGATCAGGAGGGCAAGTTTCTGAAACATATCGGAGAACGGGGAGATGCCTTCGGCATGTTCGACAAACCCAAGGGGATAGCCCTGGATAGCTTTGACAACATTTATGTGGCGGACTCAGCCTGGAGCAACATCCAGATTTTCAATCAAAAGGGGCAGGTTCTCCTCTTCTTTGGCGGCCGGGGCGATTATCCCGGGCTGCTGAAAAACCCCACCGGAATCGCCATAGATGGCCAGGATCGGATATACGTGGCCGATTTTCTTCACAACCAGGTGGCTATTTATCAATTGGTCAATACCAAAGCTGAGGATAGCTACATCGAGATCCCTCAGGCTAAAGGTGATGATGCTAAAGGTGATGATGGGGCTTCCAAATCACCTGCTGTAACCAACGCTAAAGAAGAGAGGAGGTGAATGCGAATGCGGCGTAATTTTACTTTGTTACCTTTTCTAACTGTGTTCCTCATGTTACTACCTATGGTGGCCTTTGGCGCTGCTGGCGATGGCGTGCGGGGTACTGCACACGACATGGTGAAGCCAGGCCATGCGGGTGAGTTCGGGTTTCCGACGAGCTTCACTAGCCCCAGCAAGGGCAGTGAGGCCAGGACTTTCAATGCTGATCCTGATAACCCTACCACAGCTGGTGCGGTGGGTTTGTGTGCCATCTGTCACACTCCTCATAAGGGTATTCAGACCAGCCTGTTGTGGAACCACACCCTGTCCGCAAATTCATTTGGCTGGTCCGA
>JAZFTZ010000225.1:0-3339 GCA_036446955.1 Thermodesulfobacteriota bacterium | reverse complement strand
CGAGATTCCCGGCTACACCGAGGAGGAGAAGTTAAGGATAGCCCGCAAGTACCTCATACCCCGACAGTTGGAGGGAAACGGTGTTAAGGAGGAACAGTTCAGCATCTCGGATGCTGCTGTCCTGAAGCTGATATCGCATTATACCCGAGAGGCGGGCTTAAGAAACCTGGAACGAGAGTTGGCCGCCGTCATCAGGAAGGTAGCAAGAGGAGTGGCTGAGGAGAGGATCAGTTCGGCGGAAGTAACCGAGGAGAACCTGCAGGAATACCTGGGCGTGGCCAAGTTTATGCCCGAGGCGCTTTTAGAGCCCCCCAGCGTGGGTCTGGCCACCGGCCTGGCCTGGACCCCTTATGGAGGCGAGCTGTTACATGTCGAGGCTAGCGTGGTCAGGGGCAAAGGAGAGGTGACAGTGACCGGTTATCTGGGAGAGGTGATGAAGGAGTCGGCCCAAGCGGCCCGGACCTTTGCCCGATCGAAGATCCTGGCTGATGAAACCCTGACTGCTGGCCTGAAGGAAAAGATGAAGAAACTATTTCGTCATGCGGAGTTGGGGGACATTGACGATTTTTATCAGGTAGTGGATATACATATTCACGTTCCCGCCGGAGCCATACCCAAGGATGGCCCCTCAGCCGGTATCACCATGGCCACCGCCTTGGTATCCGCGCTCACTGATCTCCCGGTGCGAAAAGATATCGCCATGACCGGGGAGATCACCTTGCGGGGGCGAGTCTTGCCCGTGGGCGGTCTTAAGGAAAAATCTCTGGCCGCGTTGCGCTCCGGAGTCAATAACATCATCATTCCGGAGAAGAACGAGAAGGACTTAGAGGAGATACCTGAGAACGCCCGGCGCCAGTTGAGCTTCATCGTGGCCAACCACATGGACCAGGTCCTAGAAGCCGCCCTTCTCAAGAAGCCAGAAGGTGAGAAGAAGGTGGTGGCATAAGGTTGGCGGCTTGGATCTTAAGACCCTCTCCGAATTCGGCTTAATCGATAGAATAAGAAAACAGGCTAAATCTCGTTCCCCCCGAGTCAGGGCGGGCATCGGGGATGATTGCGCGGTCATCGTTAATGCTGGTGGAAAGCTTGAGCTTATCACCACCGACCTGTTGATTCAGGACGTCCATTTCCGACTGAATTTTTGCCATCCGGTAAGCCTGGGCAAGAAGGCCCTGGCCATCAGTGTCAGCGATATCGCGGCTATGGGTGGCCGCGCTGAATTCTATCTTACCCTGGTGGCCTGTCCTTCTTCCACTGATGTCTCCCTTCTGGATGGTTTATACGCCGGTATGGAAGCTGTAGCAGAGGATTATGGCATTACGCTGGTGGGCGGGGATACTAGCCAGGCCCCGGTTATATTGGTCGGCTCGTTCATGATTGGCCAGGTCCAGGAAGATAAGGTGGTTTTTCGCTGCGGCGCTAAGCCTGGTGACCGGATTTACGTGACCGGAACCCTAGGGGATGCGGCCTTTGGGCTTCAGCTGCTCAACAAGGCTATGGCTGGTATTCCCGGGCCGGTCAGCTGGGAGGAGATTCAGGAACGGGTAGTTCAGTCGCACTCGGTCCCGGCTTTAGACTTGGTGAATAAACAACTGGCTCCATCGCCCCGACTTAAGCAGGGCCAGGATCTGGCTGCTGCCGGTATACCCTCGGCCATGATCGATGTAAGTGATGGCCTGCTGGCCGATCTGGACCATATTTGTGGAGAGTCAAAAGTGGGCGCGGTGATTGATATTTCCGCGCTGCCTAGCTCAGAGTCATTTCGGGCCTTGGCCGAGGCTTTGCCGGATAAAGGCAGCTCGTTCATTCTCGCCGGTGGCGAGGATTATGAGTTATTGTTCACTGTGCCCGAGGAAAAGGAGCACTTGCTGGCAAGGTTGGGGGCTGCCGACGAGCTTAGTAGGATAGGGGAGATAACCGCCCAGGCGGGCCGAATTCAGGTTTTAGACGTAACTGGAAAAGAGATCGAGGTTTCCAAGAAGGGATATGACCACTTTGCGGGAGGGAAGCGGTGAATCCAGCCCGGGTGCGAAGGTTTCTGACCGACCTCAAGAAAGGCAAGCTGACCATAGATGAGACATTGTCCAAACTCAAGCTCTTGCCCTTCGAGGATATTGGCGATGCCGTGATCGACCACCACCGGGAATTGCGCCGGGGTTTCCCCGAGGCCATCCTGGCAGAGGGAAAGTCGGTTGACCAGATAGCTCGTATAGCCAAAAAGATGAAACAAAGGGGCAGCAACGTGCTGATAACCCGGCTGAGCCCGCAGAACGCCAGGGAGCTGAAAAAGAAGCTTCCCGAACTCGATTATCACCGGCTGGCCCGGATTGGGCTCATCCTTGGTAAGAGGATTGAGAAGCAGGGAAAGGGAACTATTTTGGTGGTTTGTGCCGGCACCTCCGACCTCCCGGTGGCCGAGGAGGCGGCCCTTACCGCCCAGGTTCTGGGAAACGAGGTGGACCGACTCACCGACGTGGGTGTGGCTGGTGTCCACCGCTTGCTGGCACAAAAGGAGAAGCTGACCCAGGCCCGGGTGCTGATTGTGGTCGCGGGCATGGAAGGGGCGCTGCCTTCCGTGGTCGGGGGGCTGCTAGCCCGCCCGGTCATCGCCGTGCCCACCAGCGTGGGTTACGGCGCCAGCTTCCAGGGAGTGGCCGCGCTCTTATCCATGCTGAATTCTTGCGTTCCCGGCGTGGTCGTGGTAAATATTGATAATGGGTACGGAGCTGGCTGCGCGGCCAGCTTGATTAATAAGAGCTAGGGCCAAACGGTGCGGATAGCCTATTTTGATTGTTTCTCTGGTATCGCGGGCGACATGGCGGTCGGTGCGCTGCTTGATCTGGGCCTGGAGCTTAGCTACCTTGAGGAGGAGCTTGGCAAGCTGCCGGTTGCCGGTTTCAGTCTCTCCGTTGCCAAGGCCAGGCGGGGAAAGATGACCGGCAGTAACTTTAGCGTGCAAGTATCTGAGAAGGCTCACCAGCACGAGCGGTACACCGAGATTAAGATGCTGATCGAGGAAAGCGAGCTTGCCCAGCCGGTCAAGGAGATGAGCCTGGGGATATTTGCCCGGCTGGCCGACGCCGAGGCGAAGATCCATGGTTGTTCCTTAGACGAGGTGGTCTTTCATGAGGTCGGCGCGATCGACTCCATCGTTGACGTGGTAGGTACGGCAATAGGTGTACACAAACTGGGAGTGGATGCGGTCTATTGCTCAGAGATGCCCCTGGGTCAGGGCACGATAAGTTGCATTCACGGGAACCTGCCCTCGCCCGCGCCGGCGACGCTGGAGGTCCTCAAGGGGGTGCCGGTTTATTCTACCGGCCGCCGGGTGGAACTGGT
>JAZFTZ010000224.1:0-4142 GCA_036446955.1 Thermodesulfobacteriota bacterium | reverse complement strand
GAAAAGGGGGTAACTTAAATTATGGCAATCGTCGAAGCGAGAGGCGTAAACAAGACTTACACCGACCTCACCAGTGGGAGGGAGATTCATGCGCTTGATAATATAAGTTTGAGCGTGGAGGAAAACGACTTCCTGATCCTGCTCGGACCCAGTGGTTGTGGCAAGTCCACCCTTCTGAATATCATCGCTGGCCTTATTCCTCATGATGGCGGAGATGCTGAAGTGTTGGTGGAGGGTAGTCGGGTAACCGGCCCCAAGCCGAAACTGATGGCCTATATGTTCCAGGATCCGGTCTTGTATCCCTGGCGCACGGTGATTAAGAATGTGGAGTTTGGCCTGGAGGCCCAAAAAGTCAGTAAGGAGGAGAGAAGGCAGAGGGCGATGAAATATATAAACATGGTCGGCCTGGATGATTTTGTGGATTCCTATCCCCGGCAGCTCTCCGGAGGCATGTGCCAGCGGACGGCGCTGTGCCGATCCCTGGCCCTGGAGACCGACATACTCCTTATGGATGAGCCCTTCGGCGCGCTGGATGAGCAGTCCCGGATAATCCTGGGTGATGAGTTGGTGGATATCTGGAGGAAACTGGGCCGCACGATTGTATTTGTGACCCACAGCTTGAGCGAAGCGGTATATCTGGGGGAACGTATCTTGCTCTTCACCGCCCGGCCAGGAAAGATAAAGACGATGATAAAGAATGATTTGCCCCGGCCCCGGGTTATGGGTAGCCTGGAATTCAATCAGATGATTGACAGGATTTGGGCCGACCTGAAGGAAGAATCGATGCTCGCCATGAGGCGGGAGAAGGTCAGGCAGGAAGAGGTCCTTGTACCAAAGGAATAAGGAGCAGTCAGATGAGCCCCAATCTTGCTCGCCTTGGTTTCGTGTTATTGATTTTTGTGGTATGGGAAGGTTTTGCCCGCCTGGGCAATATCAGCCCCATCCTGGTGGCGCCTCCTACTGAGGTTATCTGGCATATACTCAGGATATTCTCGACCTTTACCACGGTACCGGAGTTTTACACAAATGCCTGGATAACTTTGAGGGAGCTTGGAGCCGCTTTTGGCATAACCGTCTTTCTGGGTGTAGCGATGGGCTTTGCCTTTTCCGCCAACAAGACTGTCGGCGATGCCTTTGAGCCCATCCTGCTGGTGTTCTACGCCATTCCTAAGATAATCCTTTATCCCATCGTCTTTCTTATGCTGGGCACCGAGATGATGCCCAAGATAGTCTACGGGATTATGGTGGGGATATTCGTGGTGGTACTTAACACCGCAGCCGGCCTGCGTCAGGTGGAGCCTGTCTATATCGCTCTGGCCCGATCCATGGGGTACAATAAGCTGGAGGTATTTTTTAAGGTGATTATACCGGCGGCGGCCCCTACCATGCTGGCGGGACTGCGGATGGGTTTTGGTCGCTGTATTATCGGGGTAATCGTAGGGGAATTGCTGGTGGTTAACGCCGGCTTGGGTTATCTTATCGACTGGGCCTCGTTCCAGTATTTTACTCCGGAGTTGTACGCGCTTATCCTTATAACCCTAAGCCTCGGCTATTTCGGCAACCTGGGGTTCAATATCCTCGAGAATCGCTGGATCAAATAGCTGAGTGGGGGAGAAAATGGCAAAGAAGAAGAAGAAGGCGGGTATAGGTATTCACGCACAGCTCATGAGGTGGGGTTTTATTGCCCTGTTCTTCATCTTTTGGGAGCTATCCTTTCGGCTGGAATGGATAGATCCGCTCTTCTTGGCCGGCCCCATCGATAGTTTCAAGGCCCTGCCCGAGGTTATAGGTATATCCAAACCTCATGTGTATGCAACGGTGGGCGCGTTCTTTATCGCCTTTTTGTCTTCCTCCGCCGTTGGCGCGGTGCTGGGTTTTGGTATAGGATCGGTCAACTACCTGTACAAGACGTTTATGCCGCTGTTAATCCTGGGAGTGTCTATTCCCAAGGTGGTCTTGCTTCCCCTGTTCATTCTCTGGTTCGGCATAGGCAAGCTCACTATAATCACCTACGCCGCCCTTTCCGGCTTTTTCCCGATGATCATAAACACCATGGCCGCGATCAAGGAGGTCAAGCCCAATCAGGTATTAATAGCCAAGGCCATGGGCTACAATAAAATCCAGATCTACAGGAAGGTTGTCTTTCCTTCCATGCTGCCGGTGCTTTCCACCGGGCTGTTCTATGCCTGCCATTCCTCCATGACCGGGATATTCATCATGGAGATGGCCCTGGCCCGATATGGTCTGGGCGCCATGGTCTATTCTCTGGCGGTAACCTTCAGAACCGGCGAGCTCTATGCCGGCGTCTTGCTCACCGCTTCTATCACCATTGTCATTAATGTAGCTCTTTGGTCCCTAGCCCGCTACTTCGGTAAGTGGCGCGACTAACAGCGGCTTGAGCGAAAGCCCGGGGTGATTGGCCCCGGGCTTTTTTATTAGTCTAAGGCCGCGCGCCTCTCTGGGGAAAACCCTTTTAAAAGGGCTCTTCCCCACACCCCTTTTCCAAACTTTTACCTGGGTTTGGACCGGCGCGGTAGCGCCGGTCCAAACGGACCAGCTCTGGGCTAGGGGGTCCAAGGGGAAGGGCCCGCGGCTCCGGCCCCTGGAAAGACTCAGGGTTCCCCCCACAAACTATCACCATGTCCATAACGACATAAGCCGGAGCAAAAAAAAAAGGGCTTGACAAGCTCTCGGCTATTATTTAGAATAATTCTTAATTAAGATCTATTCTAATAGAGGCCGAGATGGTAAGAAAAGCTTGCACCAACAAACTGGCCAAGAAGTTCAGCGCGGCTGGCTTCAAGATGACCCCTCAGCGGATGGCGGTGTTCGAATTCCTCGAGGGGAATACCTCTCACCCCTCGGCCTATGACATCTATAAAATGGTAAAGAGGAGATTTCCCAGTACATCGTTTGCTACCATATACAATACTTTGAACGCGGCCCGGGAGACAGGAATCCTCCAGGAGCTTACCCTGGACCCGGAAAAAAGACACTACGACCCCAATACCTCACCCCACCACCATGTCCGTTGTCTAAAGTGCCGACGAATAGACGATGTCGGCATGGAGATGCTGGGTGGTTTTAACGTTGAGTCTTTTGAGATAGGCGATTACCAGCTGACTGGTTTCAGTGTTGACTTTCATGGACTTTGCCAGAGGTGCCGGGCAAGACAGCACTAGAGGATGCTCTGGTGACATTAGGATGGGAGGCGGCAGCGGCCGCCTATTAATCATTAATCGAAGAAGGAGGTAAAAGCAGTGGCAACATTGATCAATGAGGTTAAGTTGGGAGCAGCAAAGGGAACAGGCGTCGAAGAGGCGGTGGATAAAAACTTCAAGGGGGAGACCTCCGAGGTCGGCCTGTATCTGGCCATGTCCAGGCAGGCCTTCAGAGAGGGATACCCCGAGGTGGCTGCTGCCATGGAGACATTGGCATGGGATGAGGGCTGGCATGCCGCCCACTTCGCTGAGCTGAACGGGCTGATCTCGCCGAGCACCAAGGAGAATCTGGAGAAGATGCTGACTGGTGAGGAGATGGCCAATAAAGGCAAGCGGGAGGCGGCGATTAAGGCGAAAGAAGAAGGCTGTGATCCGGCCCATGATTTCTTCGATGAGTCTTCCCGGGACGAAGGCAGACACGCTCAGGCCCTGGAAGGGCTGCTGAAGAGATATTTCCGTTAACTAGCCTTTGGCCGCCCCGGTTTTGGTAACTGTGGGGTGGCTGGCAAGCCAAAAATGATACTCCCGCCCAGCCGTAAATTTGGGTCTGGAGCGGGGGTATCATTTTTATTGGTGCCGAAGGGGGGACTCGAACCCCCACGAGGTAACCCCCACTGGACCCTGAACCCAGCGCGTCTACCAGTTCCGCCACTTCGGCACTACCAACCACCGTCTATCCAGCAATACTAGTACAAAATAGCTCGTAAGTCAAATAGGCCGCCGTCCAGCTAGTCAGCGGTGGCGGAAACCTTCCCCGGGGGCTAAGGTCGTGGGTCTCTCTGTAGGGGGAACCCTTTGTAAAGGGTTCCCCCCATACTTGCACTTTCTTTTGGGGGCGAGTAATATGGGCTTGTTTCCTTGGGGCAGACAAATAGTTTTAGGCGATGGGAGGATTTGTTTTCCTGCGCAGGCAGGGAGTTG